>JBAHZW010000106.1:0-52938 GCA_037132835.1 Colwellia sp.
TTTTATGTGGAATAACCACATTACAAAGGCTCTGCCTTGTATAAATACCCAACAATTCGCTGCAAAAACAATCTCGAAAGATCAACAGCCCCTAGTGTATTTTAATAAAAAAAAATGAGCCCTAATTATTTACAGGGTAAAATGGCTTAAAATGAGGTCAATTTTTTATAAAAAAAAGCGACTCATTGAGTCGCTTTTTCTTACTAGCTTATATACTGCATCCTGCACAGATATTTAATAACCTGACTTCTTCCTTGAAAACTATTCATAGAATATCCGTTATGAGTCCACTCATATCCATTTAGGTAATAAAAAATACCTTATTAATCATCCGTAATAGTGTCTTCCTGACGTTATTTTCCTTAATCTATCCTATTTAACAGGTCCTTTTTTTTGTCCTGAGTATCTCCCTAGTTCAAATCCTTGATAATAGCCTTCCGTAACTATTCTCTTCCTGAGCTTGGTTATCCTCACCAAGTCACATCCTTGTTCGTATTGTCCATAGCGGTATCCTACCACTAGACTTTATCCTTAAAGTCTCCCTGTTAAACCCTATTATAAATTCATTTAAATGAATTTATAATTAAAGCATCCAGCTTCAGGTTTTCCTCTATCATCATACAGAATACAAGTACAGCATCCTTGCTAACATCTTCCTTGAATTGCATCCTGCTTTTTAACTCATCCATAAGTTATTATTACCGTCCTCGGTAAGTCCTTAAGTTACTCCGATCCATCATCGTAACTTTCATCCTCCTTGAATTAGCATTATAAATAATGCTGAAGCCCCCTGCTTCTTGTCTCCCTGACAGAATTAATAATACACCTAAAGGTTACCCACCGAACCTTGTTAAAAAAAACCACCTGATTGTAAATGAACTGTAACAATGGTTAAATTTAAATAACAATTACTAATCAATTACTTACGATGGGATGACGCTGTATTTCCGCAGGAATTGCCAATATGTCTCACGAAGACGTAAGACATGTATTACAAATAAAGTGGCGTTTTGCCTGTACTGCTTTTATTTAGGAGTTAGATGAGGGTAGCTAAGAAGCATTCGAGACACATAAGTAAATAATGAGAGTTTATTGGTTATCCCGATAGTGGAGCATCACGACACCACAAACTTGCCCGATAGAAATTTCTTTGACCGCTTGGTAACCCTCACTTTCAAAGAAGTTTTTGAACTTACCCGACGTTGCATAAACGGCAACACCTTTGCTATCAGGGTGTTCATCAAGCACAGTATTAACGGCGGCCATTAAGTAGTGGCCAAAACCATGTTGTTGGTGTAGAGGATGAATAGCAATAAAAGATAAAAAATGAAAAATCTGCAATGGCACGGCTGCCAATACTGTTTGTTCTTTTTGCATCATTTGTTTAGTACTAAAGTATCCGGCATTTAATAGCATTTTAAGACGCCAATGCCAAAAGCGCTCGCTTGCCAATGTTTCATCAGGGCTATTGATACAGGCAACACCAACCATAGACTCTCCTAGGTATAAGCCAATCATAGGCTGTTTGGCTTGCCAAAAAGCATTGAGTTCCTCCCTAATGGCTCCCCGAAGGCGTTGTTCATAATCGTCTTTATCGCTATTAAAAATTTCCAAAAAAACAGGATCGTCATGGTAGGCTTGATATAAAAGAGATACGGCAAATTTCAACTCGTGAGCGCCTAAATAAGACGCTCTAATATCAACTTCGACGCCTTTATTCTTACTAACACTGCCTTCTTTCGAAATTAGTTCATTCATAAACTGCACTCCCTCTGTCATTGACTCCCTTTATACCCGCTACCAATCAAGAGGCATGTTGAAGAGTGCTCTTTGAATGATAATGGGTATAGAATGTAACGTCACCTTAACAGGATATTTTAAAATAAGTATAATTATATATATTTAAGTTCCTTTTACATAAAGAGTAATAAGTTCAATGACAGTTATTGATGAGATATTAATCTGTGCGAATCAACTTGCTAATGCAGGAAATAAGCCGACGGTTGCTTTAGTGAAAGCAAAACTCAGTCAACGTGCACCATTAGCTACGGTGATAACAACACTGAAAAGCTGGCAGCACCAACCTGATTTTATAATACCTATAAAAAAAGAGATAAAAACAGAAAACTTAGCCCCTAGTACCTCTGAATTACTTGATGCTTTAATTGAAAGCAACGATTTAAAAGAAATAATTAAAAAATCATTACATCAAGAGTTAACCGGATTAAGAAACGAATTGTCTGATATGAAGCGACACATCAAACGTTTATCTGAGCAACTAGATAATAAAAAGAACACTTAAGGGCTGCGTAACAGAACGTAGCGAAAAATAAATTTTAACTACATTATTACGATTAGCCAACACTACATGAGTGTAGGTTATTAGACGATCCACAAAGATCGACAGACCTTATTATATTTATTTCTCATGTGGTGATAGCTGACTGATAAAATTAATTAATGAGTCACTAAGCTTTATATGCGGCTGGCAACCAACCCGCTCTACCCAAACCTCACCACTCTTATTGTTCACAGAGATAATAATATCTTCTTCATCGGTAACAGCGAAAAAGATAGTTTCATCTTGCTTTAACCTTCGTTTCATTAAGATATGACCAATAATGTTTTCTTGTAATCGAGCAAAGTCTTCCTTATTCCAAGCAAAGAGAAGAGTAAACTGCCCCTCACTACATTCGGCTTCAATATCACCACTAAAAACAGTAGTAAAATACGTTTTAATATCTGAGTGTAACTCAAGATTTAAAGCAGACTCTAGATCAGTGAAAGATAACTTCTCGTCCTTTACATCGCTCAGGGCTGAGTTTTCCATGGCAATAGCTTGCCAATAATGGTGATTATCATCATGTGAGCCTAATTCACAAGGTGATGTCCATTGTTCGTCATGCTCCATGATAGGCAGGTGCCCATATTTAACTTGATGCTGTTGGCTATAGTCTTGAGTCAACTTTAACAGCATGCTCGCTAAAGTTTTATTTGTAGGTGTCATATAAAGAAAGGATCCTTTAACATAGCGATATACTAGATCACTACTGAAATATTTATGGCCAATTATCAAAATGCGACGGAACTAAGCAAATTAACATTGGGTAAAAGTACACAATATGTCAGCAAATATACCGTAAATTTACTGCAAGGAGTACCTCGCAGTTTAAATAGAGATGACTTAGCCCTCAATCAAAGTAACTTACCTTTTGTAGGCGAAGATGTCTGGTATGGTTATGAATTATCATGGCTCAATGAAAAAGGTAAACCCATAGTCGCGGTGGCTGAGTTCCGCTTTCCTTGCACCAGTGAAAATATTGTTGAGTCAAAGTCATTTAAACTTTATTTAAATAGCTTCAACCAAACACGCTTTGCTCGTGTTACCGACGTTGAGAATATATTAACGAAAGATCTCTCAAATATAGCCGGCTCTCCAGTAAAGGTAAGCTTATTTGGTGTTGATTACTGCCCCGCTTTAAATATTGCCAAAAATATAGATAAGAGCCTCTGTATCGATGGCGAAGATATCAGTATCGATAACTACCAATATGATGCAAAAATATTAGTCGGAGCACAAAATAAAGAGGATGATTCACAAAAAGAAGAACATTTAGTTAGCCATTTATTAAAATCAAACTGCTTAATTACCAATCAACCCGATTGGGCAAGTATCTCTATTCACTATCGTGGTAAATCGATAGATCATGCCATACTTTTAAGATACTTAATTTCCTTTCGTCAACACAATGAATTTCATGAACAGTGTGTTGAAAGAATATACTGCGACTTACAGCAATTTTGTCAATTGGATGAGTTAACTATTTTCGCACGCTACACTCGTCGAGGAGGTTTAGATATCAATCCATTTAGAAGCAGTCATAAAAAGCAAGCCCCCTTTGCCAGAACATTACGCCAATAATCAAAAACCGCTTACTTTTTCAGCCTTAAATAAAGGTATTAAGCCGTATACTTTTAATGCTTATGAAAGAGGCTAGGTTTTATTTATGCACACTTTTACGCTAGCCTAATGGCCATATTATTCATCTAAAATAGATTTCATTGTCGCTAATGTTAAATAAAAACTCCAATCCAAGATACATTTCCGGTAAGTCTAATCAGATAAATACTGTGAAAAAACAAAGATATTGCTATTATTTACCTCATTTTATTGTTTAACATACAAGAAAAGCTGTTATTTCTTTGGTAAGGTTAAATCTTAATAATGTCATCTTAAATCTTAATTTTGTTTTTAAACGCTAAGGGATGCAAACGGGGAATAAAGTAAAGGTCGTGTTTATTTTCATCTGAAGACAGATAAAAACGCTTTTATGTTTTATGCTTTATGCTTAGCTAAAGTTAATAATCCGAAATATCTTAATTCTTTAAGTGATTTTAAATATTACATTATTCTTTCATTATTTGCTAAACCAATATTAGCCTGACTACATTAAGGACGGATTGATTTTATGAATAACACTTCTGTTGCTCAAAAGCAGCTAGTCACAATAAAAATGAAACTTGATGCGGCCATTGAGTCTCGTAGTTTATTAGAAGATGACTTTAGTCTGCAATCAAACCTGCTCATCCAATTCATTAGTAAATTATCGCTAATGTCGAAAGGCATTGATCTTGAATTAGACAACCGTTTAGCGCAATTAAGAACCTTATTTACCACGTCAGCGCCCATTTCAGACATTGAAGCAAAAATTAGTGTCATTTCTAAATTATTGCAGCAACACACTATTACTAATGACAAAAATCTTTCTCATATGCATGAGCAGTTTACTCAAGCTGGCCAAGGCTTACAACAAACAAAGGGGTTACCTGATGATATACGTCGAGATCTCCGAGTATTATTAACCGAAACAAAAAACAGTAAAGATGCTTTAATTCAATATATCCCCTTGATGAGTAAACTATTAAGCTTTTATCAATACGCTCTGAAAGCTAAAAATTCGATACCGACATCGGGTCTTTTACAGACGAATAAAAGCACAGCCTCGAATGAAAATAACTTAGCCGTGTTTGATACTAGTGTCCTTGAAAAAATATCAACCTCTTTGAGTTCATTGCCCTTATCTAAAGCATATACCAATGATTTATTAATGATAAAGAAAAAGTTAATGACGGATAAATCAAACAAGGAAGTTTTACATCACCTCATCGAGGTTTTTGATGTCATTGTTGCCAACTTTAAAGACGAACAGAACAGTGCTAAAAGCTTTTTAAACAATTTAAGCGCCACGTTAACAATTGTTCAAAATGCCGTAAAAGAAACCATAGACACACATAGCAGCTCTCAGAAAATTCATGATAAAATAAATAAAAAACTACAAAGTCAATTAATTGAGATGGCTGGTAGCGTCAAAAAAGCATTGTCATTAAATCAAGTAAAAGAAGATATTAATGACAAACTGCAATTTATTGCTAAAACATTGGAGCAAAAGTCTAAACTTGAGCAACACAGTCATCATCAGCTTACTAATAAGCTAAATACAATGACGTCAAAACTTGAAAAACAGAATAAAATTTTTGAAGAAAAACTAGCGGTTCAGCAACAAAAAAGCATGCAAGATGCCCTCACAAAACTTGCGAACCGAGCCGCCTTTGATGATTACTTTGCCAAAGCAATGGTTCGTTTTCATCACAAACCGTTTGAACTTGCCCTTATCGTGATCGATATAGATGATTTTAAAGTGATCAATGATACCTATGGGCATACCGCAGGTGATAAAACACTACAAGTCATCGCCAATACCATTGTAAAAAAAGTTAGAAAAGGCGTGTTTGTTGGGCGTTATGGTGGTGAGGAGTTTGTTTTAATTTATTCTAACATTCAAGAAAAATTACTCTTAACAGAACTTAATGCTTTGAATAAACACGTCGCTCGGCTGCCTTTTAAATTTAAAAATAATAAAGTAAACATTACTCTTTCAATTGGCGCAACGTATATAAAAGTTGATGATAACATTCACATAGCCTTTGAGCGTGCTGATCAGGCTATGTATAAAGCTAAAGCACAAGGTAAGAATCAAGTTGTGTACACTAAATAACAACGAACAAAATCTCTTATTGAATAACAACCTTCAATACCTCATCCAAACAATAGTACTTCATCTTAAAAAAGTGGTTACTAGCATAAAAGGAGTGACTTATGCATATTCAAATTAACCCAGTCGGTAGCATGAACTTACTATCACAGTCTGAAGTAGATCAACTGCAAAAATCGGTAAGTAGCACATTATATAAACTGTACCGAAATTGTTCTCTTGCGGTACTTAACTCTGGCTCAACAACTGATAATACAGAAGAGATATTTAAAAAAAACCCCTCTTTTGAAATACAAGTATTAAGACGAGAACGCGGTATCAAAATCGATTTAAAGGGTGCTCCACCACATGCGTTCGTTGATGACAAAATTATTCGAGGTATAAGAGAACATCTTTCGGCGGTACTACGCGATATTCTTTTTCTCCATAGCCTATATAGAACAATCCCCTACACATCACAAGAAATTACCGATGCTACTTTTGATATATTAAGAAATGCACAGGTAATATTGCCTGAAACGGAACCCAATTTAATTACCTGTTGGGGAGGCCATTCAATTGCAGACAATGAATACAAATATACTAAAGTTGTTGGTTATCAACTAGGTTTACGCGGTTTTAATATCTGTACTGGTTGTGGCCCTGGTGCTATGAAAGGCCCGATGAAGGGAGCCACTATTGGCCATGCCAAGCAGCGTATTAAAAACGCGCGTTACATAGGATTAACTGAACCCAGTATTATTGCCGCAGAGCCCCCTAACGCAATAGTGAATGAGTTGGTCATTATGCCTGATATTGAAAAACGCTTAGAAGCATTTGTTCGTTTGTCGCATGGCATCATTATTTTCCCCGGGGGGGTAGGAACTGCTGAAGAGTTACTCTATGTCTTGGGTATCATGCTCAACGAAGAAAATTCAGAACAACAATTACCGATAATACTGACCGGTCCAAAGAGTTCCATTGACTATTTTCGTGAGATAGATGATTTTATCGGGGCAACACTTGGAGAAAAAGCACAGTCTTTATACCAAATCATTGTTAATGATGCCGCTAAAGTTGCTCAAGCACTGCTGCGAGGTCAAGATAAAGTCATTGCCCATAGAAAAAAAACGGGGGATGCCTTTCACTTTAACTGGTCACTTACCATAGAAAAGGATTTTCAACTTCCTTTTGAGCCAAATCATGAAAACATGGCGAACCTAAAGATTAACCAGAAACTTCCAACAGCAGAACTTGCCGCGAATTTACGCCGAGCTTTTTCAGGCATCGTAGCAGGTAATGTAAAGTCAAGTGGTAGGAATGCCATCAAAGAGTACGGCCCTTTCGAAATTTCAGGCGATAAAAAGATCATGGCATTAATGGATAAACTACTCACCTCATTTGTTAGCCAAGGGCGTATGAAATTAGCGGGTAGTAAATATGTTCCATGTTATAACGTTATTGAGAGTTAACATTGGGCGCACATTTAATCCTTATTGATGCTCTAAACTTAATTCGTCGTGTCTACGCGGTACAAGAACGACCCTTTACTCAAATAAAGCAGCAAGGGGGGAAAAATCTATCGCCAAGCACACAAGAACAAGTACTTTTTAATACACAAAATACTTGTGTGAATGCATTAGTTAAAATAATTAATCAACATACACCAACCCATGCACTTGCCGTTTTTGATAGTCAGCAACCCTGTTGGCGCTATCAACTTTTTGATGGTTATAAAAAAGGCAGAAAGCAAATGCCCGAGCAACTCGCTAATAAGCTGACACAAATACAAGATGCCTTTATGGAGTATGGCGTTGACTCATTAACATCGGTTGAAGATGAAGCAGACGACCTCATTGCAACGCTCGCGGTAAAAATGGCACATCATGGTCAAAAGGTAACAATTATTTCAACCGACAAGGGTTTTTTACCGCTCATTAACCCTCATATACATATTTATGATTATTTTAATCGCCGTTATTTGGATGAAGAACACGTAAAAAACAAGTTTAATGTTAAATCTTCTCAACTGATAGATTTCTGGACATTAACTGGCGATAATACAAATAAAATAGAAGGGGTCAGTGGTATTGGGCAAGTAAATGCGGCTAAATTATTAAATCAATATGGCTCATTAAAGAGCCTCTTAAATGCTAACGATTTGAAAGCATTACTCTGGGACAAATTATCACAAAGTCACGATAAAATGGCTTTAGCCAGAAAGCTGTTAACATTAAAGAAAGATATTCCCTTAGGCTTTAATTTAAGAGACATTCGCTTAATCACGCCGCCACCTGTCGCCGAAATTAATCATAACGACTCACGACCATACAAGGTGCAGTATGGTAGGAGGAAATAAAAACCCGCTCTTATATCTACTCTTACACAGCGGCTAATTTAAACATTTTTCGACTTGAGAATTATGAATATACAGTCCTTTTAAAATAAAGCGCTGTAGAGCAATTAAATAGAAAGTTTAAAATTTTTCCTGATCACTGTCTGTTGGTGTTACTTAATATTCTATTTTATTTGAGTATATTTTTAGCGTTTATACGTTACATAAGTTAATTAAATGTATAACATCGATAAATAAAGCATAAAATAGCAATATATTACATGCCTATGCACTTGGCTCAGGATCGTCATCCCCGTGGTGTTTTAATCGGGGATCCAGTTTATAAAGCGCAATGGATCTTCGATGAGAGACTTCGAAGATGACGCTTATAAAGCGTTCCTGAGTATACTACGATAGGCATGATATATTATGCGAGAGTAATTTCCAAAAGTATTATAACAAGGTGAACTTTAATGACTAAAAAAACTATCACGGTAATTCCTGGCGACGGCATCGGCCCGAGCATTATAGATGCCACAATTAAAGTGTTAGATAAAGCAGGTTGTGATTTTGAGTATGAATTTGCAGATGCTGGTTTAACAGCCCTAGAAAAGCATGGCGAATTAGTACCTGAAGAGACGATTAAGCTTATTGAAAAAAACAAGATCACCTTAAAAGGTCCTTTAACAACTCCAGTTGGTGAAGGATTTACTTCGATCAATGTGACCTTGCGTAAACAATTTAAGTTATACGCAAATCTACGTCCTGCAATATCATTTAAGGGCACAAAATCTCGCTATGAAAATATAAATATCCTCACGGTGCGTGAGAATACACAAGGTATGTATTCTGGCGTTGGCCAAGTAACATCGGCAGACGGCAACGAAGCACAAGCAATGAGTATAATTACTCGTGATGGCGCTGAAAAAATATTAACCTTTGCTTATGAAACAGCAATAAAAGAAGGTCGCAAAAAAGTAACGACTGTTCATAAAGCAAATATTTTAAAATCAACCTCTGGTTTGTTTTTAAAAGTTGCCCGAGAAGTAGCCCAACGTTACCCGCAAATTGAATCGACAGAAATGATTGTTGATAACTGTTGTATGCAGTTAGTCATGAATCCAGAGCAATTTGATGTCATTGTAACAACAAACTTATTCGGTGATATATTATCTGACTTATGCGCAGGTTTGGTCGGTGGTTTGGGTATGGCACCAGGAGCCAACATTGGCGAAGATTGTGCAATATTTGAAGCGGTTCACGGTAGTGCTCCGGATATCGCCGGTAAAAACCTAGCAAACCCTACCTCAGTAATATTAGCGGCAATTCAAATGCTTGAATACTTAGATATGGGTGATAAAGCCGAGAAAATTAAAGCGGCTATTACCGATGTTATTGCATCAGGAGATAGAACTACAGGTGATTTAGGTGGTACTCATGGCACTACTGACTTCACACAAGCAGTACTTGAAAGACTATAAAGATTAGCCTTTTAATAAAATATAAACGAATAAAAAAGCTATTAAGTTTTATCACTTGATAGCTTTTTTATTATCTACAATACTCCTGTACTGAACAAAGCGCCTAGCGATACCAATTTGATCAAATCCCTTCCCAATTCAGCGCTATATTCAATAGCAAGGGAAATTTTCTTCGGGTTAGTCATTCGTGATCTTGCGGCATTATAGCGGAACGCATATAACAATAAAAAAGGGAAATCAATCTAAGTGATTAATTTCCCTTTTCTAAAATATGGCGGTGAGCGAGAGATTCGAACTCTCGTTAGGGATAAACCTAAACACACTTTCCAGGCGTGCGCCTTCAGCCACTCAGCCAGCTCACCGTATTTTTAACAGGCGCTATGCTAGGGAAAAAGCCACTACAGTGCAAGTTATTCCTAATAATATTAATTTAAAACGTCTTGATTGCTTAAAGAACAGGCAAAACACTAAGTTTATCGTTATTTATTACTTTGATTGAAGCGAAGCATACGATCAAGAGACCTAAGCGCGCCCTCACGTAGTGACATGTCAACAAACACTTCCTTACCTTCTGGGCTTAACAAAGCCTCTTCAATGGCTTTTAAACCGTTCATAGCCATCCATGGACACCGTGCACAACTTCTACACGTTGCACCTTCTCCTGCGGTAGGAGCCGCAAAAAATTCTTTATCTGGACAGAGCTGCTGCATTTTATAAAAAATACCGCGATCCGTTGCCACAATAAATTTTTTATTTGGCATTTCTTGTGCCGCTTTAATTAATTGACTAGTTGAGCCTACAATATCAGCAAGTTCAATTATTTCACTAGGTGATTCAGGATGCACTAATACAGCCGCATCTGGCTGTAAACCTTTCATGTCTTTCAGTGCTTTGGTTTTAAACTCGTCGTGTACGATACAAGCGCCCTGCCACATGATCATATCGGCACCCGTATTTTTTTGTATATAGTTACCTAAATGACGATCAGGTCCCCAGATAATTTTTTCACCAAGATCGTCAAGGTGCTCCACAATTTCGAGCGCACATGATGAGGTAACAATCCAATCGGCACGAGCTTTAACTGCCGTTGATGTATTGGCATACACGACAACAGTTCTGTCAGGATGTTGATCACAAAATGCTGAAAACTCATCAATTGGGCAACCTAGATCTAATGAACAGGTAGCCTCAAGGCTTGGCATTACCACGGTTTTTTCTGGCGTTAATACTTTCGCCGTGTCGCCCATAAATTTGACACCCGCAATAATAAGCGTTTTAGCTTTATGGGCATTACCAAAGCGAGCCATTTCTAAAGAGTCAGAAACACAGCCGCCAGTTTCTTCTGCAAGCGCTTGAATTATTGGGTCGGTGTAATAATGCGCAATCAGTACCGCATTTTTTTCTTTAAGTAATTTTTTAATACGCTCTTTATATGATGACTGTTGGTCTTCACTCAAAGGTGCTGGTTTAGCCGGGAATTGAAAATCAAATTCTACCGCTGTATTGGCTTGTGTCATGGATACTCTCTATAGGCTTACTTTAAACGCGTGAATTATAATTCAAACACGATAAAAAGTGTACTAAGGATTTTCACCTTCGACTAAACAGTTGCATAAACGGTTAAAAGCCTTGGCTTAGTGCTTGTATCGGGGATTATGTTTATATGATTAGGAGTGGTCGGCCGTGAAGGATTTGAACCTTCGACAAATTGGTTAAAAGCCAACTGCTCTACCAACTGAGCTAACGGCCGTTCCTAATTGTTTAATGCACTTGAGTTAACGTCTCTAAGCACTTATAAGCTGGTTTTTACTTAATGTTCTAATTCATTAGGAGTGGTCGGCCGTGAAGGATTTGAATCTTCGACTGAACTGCGGCTTAACTGGTTAAAAGCCAACTGCTCTACCAACTGAGCTAACGGCCGTTCCTGATTGTTTAATGCTAACCGCTTAATGCACTTGAGTTAACGTCTCTAAGCACTTATAAGCTGGTTTTTACTTAATGTTCTAATTCATTAGGAGTGGTCGGCCGTGAAGGATTTGAACCTTCGACTGAACTGCGGCTTAACTGGTTAAAAGCCGACTGCTCTACCAACTGAGCTAACGGCCGTTCCTAATTTGTTTAATGCTAACCGCTTAATGCACTTGAGTTAACGTCTCTAAGCACTTATAAGCTGGTTTTTACTTGATTTTCTAATTCATTAGGAGTGGTCGGCCGTGAAGGATTTGAACCTTCGACAAATTGGTTAAAAGCCAACTGCTCTACCAACTGAGCTAACGGCCGTTCCTAATTGTAAGTAATCGATAAATATCTTGAATTGGTCGGCCGTGAAGGATTTGAACCTTCGACAAATTGGTTAAAAGCCAACTGCTCTACCAACTGAGCTAACGGCCGATACAAGATTTTATTTTACTTGCTCCACTAACTATTTTGCTAGGGAGACTTGGTATTCAAACTAGAAGTATAGACTTTAAGAAAGAAAGTGGTCGGCCGTGAAGGATTTGAACCTTCGACAAATTGGTTAAAAGCCAACTGCTCTACCAACTGAGCTAACGGCCGACATTGTGTTGAGTCGCTGCCTCAACGCGGGGCATATAATACTCACAATAGATTTAAGTGCAACTATAAACTTCGTTTTTTTTGATATTATTTTCCGTTAGCACAAATTCTCAGCAATGCGCTACATTAATCAGCAAAAAAAAGATAATATGGCGTGATTATCTCATCTGGTAACCTAGTTCGTTAAACTAGCTAAGCGAGGTTTGGCCAGTTTTGCTGCTGTAGATTCTGGATATTCTTTTAATAATCTTTGATAGGTCGCTACTGCTTTTTTATTATCATTTAGCTTTTGAGCAACCATAGCAAGTTTTAATAAAGCATCAGGACGCTTACTTGAGTTTACATGGTCGCTCACAACAATTAAAAACTCTTGATTAGCTTCGGTAAGTTCACCTTGATTAAAGAGTAATTGTCCTAACCAGTAGTGAGCATTAGGCGCATAACGAGACTTTGGAAAGCTTTTATTAAACGCTCTAAACTCAACAATAGCCTGCTGATAACGCTTATCTTTCAATACTAGGTTCAGTGCGCGATCATAGCTTTCATTTTCGGTTAAGTTATTACTATACCCCGTAGCACTTGTTGCTGTGTTTATGGTCGCAATTGGACCCACAGTAACCACGGCGGCTTTATTCGTTGATTCAAGTACTTGGGTCACTCGCCTATCAATTTCTTGATAGAGCTCTCGTTGTCGCTCTAATACTTGACTTAATTGGTGGGTATGTAATTCAGTTACGCCTCGAAGTTCATTTACCTCGGTTTGTAATTGATCTAACTGACGCTGAATATTTACTTGTGCCTTATTACGCGAGTCTAGCTTACGTGACAAAGTAGTTAATTGGGCTAATAACGCGGAAGACTCTATAGAATTGGCGTTAATATCAGTGACTGGCGCTTTAGCCACAGCTAGTACGCTAACGGTACTAGCTGTGAGCATCATGCCAAACAAAACTTTCTGTAGTTTCATTCAGTAACCTGCTTACTTAATAGGAATCTTAGTAAGTCTTAGTAAACTAGGACAGCACGACGGTTTTTAGCAAAAGCATCTTCGCTACGGTCTTTAACCATTGGCTTTTCTTCGCCATAACTAACAACAGTTAGTTGGCTAGCATCAACGCCCATATTAACTAAATAAGTCTCAACTGATTTAGCACGTCTTTCTCCTAAAGCGATGTTGTATTCAGGAGTACCACGCTCATCAGCATGGCCTTCAATTAATACTTTAACGTCAGCATTAATCGCTAAGAAAGCAGCATGTGCATCTAGAACAGTAGTATATTGCTCATTTACATTAGATACATCAAAGTCAAAGTAAATGATGTGTTCTGAACGTAGTGCTTCTAGCTCTTGACGTTTCTGTTCTTCTATTTCAGCAGCTCGTTTTGCCGCTGTAACTTGTACACTATCTTGAGCTTCTTCTATATTTTGAGTGACTTCAGCATTTGTATCTACTTGGCTTTGCTCATCTGAGGTTGAGCTACAAGCTGATAAAATGGTTAGGGGTAAAGCAACTGCTAAGCTTTTTACTATGTTATTAAAACGCATGTTATATTTCCTTTATTCAAAATTATAAGTTAAAAATTTAATCTGTTTAATAAAATTTACTGCATATGATATTGTTATTATTATAAAAATGGTGACCATGCAGGTGCTTTCACTTGACCATCAAGCGCTGGCAACCTTGCTTTGAATCGACCGTCTACCGACACAAGTCCTAAAACTTGTCGATTATTATGTAAGGTACTGTATATGATCATACCACCGTTTGGTGAAACACTTGGCGACTCATCTAAGCGAGTTTCGGTTAGCACTTGAAATAATCCAGAGGCTAATTCTTGTTTCGCTAAACGATATTTCCCACGTGTTCTATTTACCATGATCAATTGTTTACCATCAGGGGTTACTGAACCACCAAGGTTCATCTCGCCATCAAAAGTTAAACGTCTTACTTTCCCCGTCACTAAATCTACGCGATATAGCTGCGGTTTACCACCTCGTTCTGAACTAAATATTAATGATTTACCATCTGGGGTCCAACTAGGCTCAGTATCTATCGATCGGTGCCGCGTTATACGACGTAATTTCATCGTGGTCAAGTTCATAATATACAGGTCAGGGCTACCATCTTTTGATAACACCATAACCATATTTTTACCATCAGGCGAATAGCGAGGAGCGCTATTAATGCCATTAAAAGAGCTAATTAATTTTCTCTTTCCGCTATAAATATCAATACTATGGATCTGTGCTTGATGGTTCTCAAATGAGACATACGCTAACTGCTCGCCATTGGGGTGCCACGACGGTGACATTAGCGGTTCTTTGGAACTCAATAATACGTGTTCATTAAAACCATCATAATCAGAAAAAGCCAATTGATATGGGTATTCCCCTTCATCACGTACAATAACATAGGCTATTTTAGTTAAAAATGCCCCCCTGGTTGCCGTAAGTTTTTCATAAATGACATTACTGATACTATGCGCATAACGACGCACTTGATTAGGCTGGATATGTGCACTGCTTTGCACCATTATATGATCTTTCGTCTTAATTAACTCACCATTACTTAGCATTGAGGCAACACCATCAGTGATCTGTCCACGTACCACGTCAATTAATTGATAACTAACTTGATAACGTTCTGGTGCCGTTTCATTGATTTTACCAATGAGTAGTGCCTCAGCACCTAAATTTGCCCAAGCACTGTAATCAATATCTTTAATTTCTAAAACTTTTTGTGGAAACTTGCCATGTGCAATAGGGCTAAACTTACCGCTGCGCAATAAATCATCACTGATGATTTTTGATAATAATTCGGGACGCGCACCAGTACCATGCCATTGAAAAGGTATTATAGCTATTGGCCTTGCGCTATCTACGCCACCAGTAATAATAATTTCTAATGCTGCCAGAGCTTTAGTTGAGGATAAAGCGATAAATGCAGTCAACAAAAACATTGATAATAATTTCATATTTTTAATTCTTTCCTTTAAATAGCCGCTTAGTGGCTATTTAGGTTAACAATTCACACGCTATTAATAACGTAAAAACCAAAACAATACAATGACTAACCTTAAAATTCTGGCATCACTGTCACCGCAATATTCCTCATTTCTTTAAATACTTCAGGATCTTTAGATACGGGTAATTTACCTGCTTTACCAATGGCTATGTTGGCTGCATCACAAACTACCTTATCACCTTGCCCAACTTTAACATCAACGACAAAACCTGACGGAGCAAGCGTAAGGGTTAACTTACAAGATTTATTCGCCATGGTACTACTGTCGGTAATCATACGTTGATTAATTTGCTGTGTAATTAACGCCGAATAACGCTCAATTTCGGTCATCACTTGCTGTTTTCTCGCTTGATTACGGCTCGCCATTTCATTAGCCATTTGTTGTGCTAACATCGCATCTTGAATCGCTTGCTCTTTAGCTGCTATCTCTTGGCGTTTACGCTCAGCAATTGTTTCAAGACGCAATTGCTCCGCTTTTTGCGCTGCGGCTTCTTCTTTTAAACGTTTACTTCTTGCTTGCGCTGCGGCTTTCTCAGCCACTTGTTTTTCCTGTTCTTTTTGTTGACGTATTTTTTCTGCTTGCGCTGCTTTAGCTTTGGATGTCTTAGCCGCTTTATCCGCTTTTATTTTTTCTTGTTCTTTTTTCTTACGCTGTTTTTCTAACATTATGATACGAGCTTCTTCTTTCGCGCGTCTTTTCTTAGCATCCGTAGCACGCTTTTCCAACGCGGCAAGGCGTTTATTTTCTGTATTTCGCGCGGCATTTTTTTGCCTTTTAATCTTATTTATCGCTTGCTCAAATTTTGCCCGGTCAATAACCACAGCCTTAATAGGTTCAACGGATTGTTTAATGGGTTTAGGTAGCTTTGTTGAAGAGAAATCCCCAGACAATAAGCCTGCTAGTAACAATGCATGAAAGGCAATACTTAGCCACAAGGCTTTATAATAAGGAGGTGTAGAGCGAGATTCAGAGTGCTGAGCCACGTTAATCCCCCACCGAATCTGTCATTAAACCAACAGAAGGAACACCGGCAACTTTCTGTAACAGTACCATCAGTTGTATTACCGCATCGTAAGATACCGCACCATCACCATTAACCACCACAGGCGTATCTGGTTCAATCGCTAAGTGTGCTTTCACCAATATAGCAACTTCTTCAACAGACATTGGCTCTTTATCATTATCCCCAACAGTTAAATAGTAACGCCCTTGTGCATCAACACTAGCAACAAGGGGGATTTTACTATTAACATCAAGGGGTTCAGCTTCTGCTTGCGGTAAGTCAACTTTTACCCCTTGGGTAATTAATGGCGAAGTGACCATAAAAATAATGAGTAACACTAACATTACATCAATATAAGGCACTACGTTAATTTCAGCCACTTTACGGCGTCTCACTCTTTGGTACATGATAAGCCCCTATTTAGTCGATTGCTCAGAAGCTGATTGACGCTGCAATATACTTGAAAATTCATCCATAAAGTTACCATAACTGTTTTCAAGCTTTTCTACTTTATGGCTAAACCGGTTAAAAGCAATAACCGCTGGAATTGCAGCAAATAAGCCCATTGCAGTGGCGATTAAGGCTTCGGCAATACCTGGAGCAACCATAGCAAGTGTCGCTTGTTTTACCGCACCCAAAGCAATAAATGAATTCATGATACCCCAAACTGTACCAAATAGGCCTATATAAGGACTGATAGAACCAACAGTTGCCATAAAGGGCAGGTGTGTTTCTAAACCATCAACTTCTCTTGATAATGCGACACGCATGGCTCTATGAGTTCCATCAACGATAATTTGAGGATTATCTATATGGCTCTTCCTTAACCGAGCAAACTCTTTAAAACCAGCAACAAATAAGTTTTCAATACCATGAATTTGCGGTTTTGCCGATATTTCACTGTACAGTTTACTTAAGTCTGCACCACTCCAAAACCTATCCTCAAAAGCTTTTAATTCTGCGGCGGCAGTACGGAGCACCGTTCTACGCTGAAAGATCATCGCCCAGCAGGCGACTGAAAACGCCAGTAAAATAAGCATCACAAATTGCACTAATATGCTTGCTTCTAAAAATAAATGGAAAATAGATATTTCAGCTGACACGTTTAAACGCTCCTAGTATTAATTCTGGAATAGCGCAGGGTTTATTCTGACTAAGGTCAACACAAGCAATACGTATTTTGGCCGTACATAATACGTGTTTTTCTTGGTTGGTGATTTGTTGTTGAAACACTAAACTTGCACGTTTCAAAGTGATAATAGTTGAATTTACCGTAAGTAAATCATCCAGCTTTGCTGAAGCAAGGTTATCCATTTCAACTTTTCTGACCACAAAACCTAAATTTTGTTGTAGAAAACTGACTTGATTTACCCCTATTTCTCTAAGCCACTCTGTTCGAGAGCGTTCAAAAAACTTTAAGTAATTCGCATAATACACAATTCCGCCAGCATCAGTATCTTCGTAATAAACACGAATATTAAATTGATGGGGTGTTGCGAATATTAATGTTGGTGATAGCTCATACATTACAGTTTTTATTAAATGCAGTTTCTTATTTATAATGGCTCTATAGTAATAGATAAAGCAATACGCAAACAAGGTGACGAAGCTAAAAATACGACTTTTTCGTATAAAAAACAAAAAAAGCGCCATAAGACGCTTTTATATACCCATTTCACTTCGAGATACAGGCTGCAACAAGGTATTGATTAAAGAGAATAGCTCAGAATATGTGTTCTTGCATTCTCTAATAAGCTATAAAATCAGTCCCGCGTTGCGATACCCGATAAAGGAACAACCATTATCGTCAATAATATACAATTAGCTGTGACGAGGTGCACGTTCAGTACGACGACTACTACTACGTTTTTGGCTAACTACCGCTTCATCTGAAGCCGTAATAGCAAGTGGTTGTCGACGAACCCGTACAGATTTCAACTGAGTAAACAGGTCGGCAGGAATACCTTTAGGTAATTGCACAAAGCTATGTTTTTCATGTAAGTTAATTGCACCTATATAGCTACTATCAAGTGATATTTCATTGGCAATAGCACCAACGATGTCACCAGGACGGGCGCCATGCTCCTTACCTACTTCAAGACGGTATGTTTGCCAGTCAACATCATTGCGATTAACTTTCGCTTTACGAGGTCTATCATCTCGTGAACCACGGCTACCGTTTCGATCCCCACGGCTATCACTGCGAGAGTCACGACGATTATCTCTACCACGGTCATTACCACGGCTATTACGGTCGCCACGGTCATTACGATCGTTACGTTCACGTGCATCACGACGCGGCTTTGGATCTTCCTTCGGTTGTAATGGCTGCTTTAACTGTTTTTGATATAAAAGAGCAGCCGCCAAATCAAGCATTGACAACTCAGACTCATTTGCCATTGCTTCAATAATTTCACGCATGTTAGCTAAGTCTTTATTGCTGACAATAGATGAAATTTCAACACGAGCACGTTCAATACGCTTTTGACCAAGCTCTTGAATATTTGGCAACTCATACATGTTCACTGTGCCAGAAGTCAAACGCTCATAGTGACGTAATGAATACATTTCACGAGGACGAACAAATGAAATTGCGGTGCCTTCACGACCAGCACGACCAGTACGACCAATACGATGCACATACGCTTCGTTATCACCAGGTAAGTCATAGTTGATAACATGTGAAATACGCGGAATATCGAGACCACGCGCAACAACATCAGTAGCCACTAAAATTGAAGATTTTCCTGATTTCATTTGATCAATACACCGCTCACGCTGTGATTGGTTCATATCCCCATTAAGGGCTAATGCAGGGTAACCTGCACGTTCTAACTTCTCAGCAATATCAACGGTGTCATTACGAGTACGCACAAAAATGATCATGGCATCAAATTCAACGATTTCAGCAATACGCTCTAACGCAGTCATTTTAGTAATGCCGGTTACCTTCCAAGCATACTGGGTAATATTTGCTTTAGCTTTTTTCAACGCAGCAATTTTAATATGCTCGGGATCTTTTAAGAAACGGTTAGCAATTTTACGAATGGCTGGAGGCATAGTTGCAGAGAATAAACACATTTGTGTGGTTTTAGGTAAATGATCCAAAATCCATTGAATATCCTCCAAGAACCCCATGTTTAACATTTCATCCGCTTCATCTAATACACAAACACGTAAATCACCTAATTTTAGGCTTTTACGGCGTAAATGATCCATTAAACGACCGGGAGTACCAACAACAACTTGTGCGCCACGCTCTAGTTGTTGAAATTGTGGTCCGTAAGATTGACCTCCATATAATGTAGCAACGCGTAAACCTTTCATGTCTTTACCGAAAGATTCAATTGCTTCGGCAACTTGCATCGCCAGTTCACGTGTAGGTGCTAACACCATTAATTGGGGTTTTTTAATTGATGTATCTATTTTGGCTAATGCCGGTAAACCAAAGGCAGCCGTTTTACCGGTACCTGTTTGTGCTTCACCTAATACATCTTTACCGGCTAATAAAGGAGGAATAGTTTGTACTTGAATATCCGTAGCCGAGGTAAAGCCAATAGAAAGAACGGCGGATAATAAGTTTTCAGGTAAACCTAAAGAGTCAAAGGCTACCGCGTCATTTGTTTGATCAGTCATAAATAATGTTCATCTTCTCAAGGCAGGCGTATTACTTAGGCATCAGTATAAAAATCAATCATAAAGCTGCCACCTAATTAACCGAGGGGTAATTAGTTGTACTTATGTATAGTGTTTGATTTAAATTGCTAAGTCTTAACCTGCGTAAATAGTTACGAGGAAACCACCAGGAAGACTTTAGGTGCATAGCATATTATTTATGCTATATTTCTTACTAATTCGAGGAGTGAATTAGCTGGGCAAGTCTATTGGGCGGTAAAACCCCACTCATTTCGATAGCCTTATACATACATTCAACTAATACAAATGATAATAGTTGGTATAAGTAACCCTTTCATAGGACTAATACAGAGTTATTGCTATTCACCCTGTTATCGAGGCGCGCATTATACCGAGATTATATGAATTAACAAGTACTTTATAAAATAACATCTTGATAAAGGTTAGCGTATTTTATTTTATGTGAGTTGAATAAAAACTGCCTCAAGGACTCACTACCCTGCTGCAAGTTTTTAAATTTGGCGGCTACAATGTTTTTTTCATGTCGAACGAAGTCGAGCTCTAACTTTAGGGGCTCTCCTCCCGCTAAACGCATTTCAAATGAAGAACGCTGTAAATCTATCTCGCTCTCGCTGGTGTTGCTCATCTTCAACATAATACCTGTAGTAGAAAGTGATAAAACTTCAATACGTTGCCCATTCAAAACGTCAATAATAGCCACGTTTTCTGGGGTTTGTACTCGCCAACTGCGCTCATGTCCTTGGATATCCATTATTTCAGGGATCCCTATTTCAGGTGAAAAACCACCTTCTTCGATAAATGAAAGAGTAATGGGGAACCATAACTGGTAATGACTAATTTCAGCCAGCAATGTTAATTTACTTCCCACTAAAACCTGTTTCAAGTAGGGAGGGAGCTCAGTTTTCAAGCTCAACTTATGAGAGCGTTCACTACGTTCCAGCGGTGAATCACTCGTTATAGAATCTATCGACGATTCAGTAAAAATATTACTGAAAAAATCTAATTCTTCTGTTGAGAATCGCATTTTAATTTAATTCCTTTTAACTTCAACATGTTAAGAACACGTCAAATACACATTAAATATATGTTAATAGTATAGCCAAAACACTAATAATGTGCAATTCCTGAGCTTTCTGTCTTTTTCTTAACCTAGCCTTTTAAATATCGCTAAGGGGGGGGCTTAGTGGAATTGGTATAACCTCATTCTTCATCTCCATGAAGTATATTGGCAAAATTTTCTAACTTAGCTAGCGCTAATCCATGTATAGATTTACGAGGGTACCGTCCTGCTCTCGTCATAATACCTGCATCAACCTTCATCAATAATTCAAGTGCTTGATCAATGCTTTCAACGGCATAAATTGCGAATTCTCCGCCAGATATAGCGCTAATCACCTCATCATTAAGCATTAAATTGATGATGTTAGTTTGTGGTATGATGACACCTTGCCTCCCCGTTAAACCTTTGTCTTGACATAACTGGAAGAAGCCCTCTATCTTCTCATTCACGCCGCCAATAGATTGAACTTCTCCGTGTTGGTTTATTGAACCCGTTATTGCTAGGCTCTGATTGATAGGTAATAAAGTAATACTAGAAATCAAAGCACAAAGCTCAGCAAGCGAGGCACTATCTCCGTCTATATGGCCATAAGATTGCTCTATAGCTATATTTGCTGAAATACTGACTGGAAATGTTTGTCCGTATTTATGTCCTAAATATCCGGTTAAGAGTAATACGCCTTTCGAGTGAATCGACTTGCCTAAATCAACTTCTCGTTCAATGTCGGTGACCCCTTCACTGCCTGCATAAACTGTTGCCGTGATACGAGCAGGGGTACCAAAAACACTGTCACCTATTTCAAGTACGGTTAAACCGTTCACCTTACCGACAAACTCACCGTCAGTATTTATTAAGACCTGTTGTTCCTTTATATCACTCAGCCATGATTCACTTAAACGTCCGACACGACGATTTTTTGCCGCTTGTGCTAACGCTATATGCTCTGCAGTTAAATCGCCTTTACCTCCTTGCTTTTGCCAACAATAGTTTGCTTCATCAAGTAAATCATTTACTTGCACAATATTAGCTGAAATTTTGTGCTTATGTTCGCCCCGCCTAAGGGAGTAACGTACTAATTCTAAAATAGCTTCATCACTTATTTCTGGGTAATTCTGTTTTTCCGCTCGTTGCCTAATTAATTGGCCAAAGGCAATTAAGTTATCATCTGTTTTGTCTAGGTGACGATCAAAATCAGCTAAAACCCGAAATAATTCGGTAAACTCTTGATCATAATCTTGTAAAGTATAATAAATTTCGGCATCACCGAGTAAGATGACCTTAACCTGTAACGGGATTGTTTCTGGCTGTAAACTATAACCACTCGGTTGACTATATTCCGAGTATGGCGTTTCTATGGTAATTTTCTGAGTTTTTAATGCTAACTTTAAACGTGACCACACCATAGGCTGACTTAATACTTTATCGGCATCTAAGAGTAAATAACCACCATTTGCCTTATGTAAAGCGCCGGGTCTAATTAAGCGGTAACTGGTATAACTACTGCCTTGAAAGCTAGCAACATCAACATGTCCAAATAGATTTTGATAGGTAGGATTTTGTTCATAAACCACGGGAGCCCTTTGTAAGCCGTCATGTGGCACCAGTAAATTAGGTAAAAATCGCTCAACCAATAGTTTACGTAACTCTCTATCTGTTGGGGTATCATCAGATTCAATAACTAAAATTTCTAATACGGCATCAACGACATGATTTTTTACTTTATCCAAATAGTTTATGACGCCTTGATTGTGACTAAACTCTTTTTCTAACTCAGATAAATAGGGTTTGATCGCCTGTGCTGCGGTGTCATTTTTAAGCTTTCTTAGTTGGTCAAAAGAAAGGCGTTTCCATAACGGTAGCTCTAATAACTGTTCAGAAAGTACACCTTCCAATGCATTTAATGATTTATAAAAATTAGCCCTGTCTGTTTCATTTAAGTTTGAGAACTCTTTGTCACTTAATGGCTTCCCGTCAACCAAGGGTGAGAAACCAAGTTCGCCATTATCTTCATATAACACCACATTATCTTTTAATGCGAGTTCTTCAACGACCGAAATAGCGCGATCGTATTTTTGATTAAACGCTCTATCAATGGCTGCTTTTTGTCTTTGATAACCTGGGTTATCAAAGACCTCAGGAAATAAGCTGATTAAAATATCAATGAATTTATTCATACTCATCAATAACGCTTTGCCATTTCCAGGCGCAACTGACAAGGTCAATGGAATATGACTTTCATCAAAGTTATTGGTATAACACCACTCGTCTGGCGCTATTTTTTCACTCGCAAGAGAGGTTAGCATCTGCTTAATTAAAGTGTGCCTTCCTGTGCCATGATCCCCCAGAGCAAAAACATTAAAGCCAATGGCTGGCATGGTTAAACCAAATGCCAACGCCTCTTTCGCCCTTTCATGACCAACAAAAGCCTGTGTGTCAACAGCATTAGCATGATGGACTGATTTTTTATTCTTGGAAAATAATGAGGCGGACAAAGAAGAGCTGAGTTCATCGACACCCAAGCGAGTTTGTTCTGCAAGGCAAGTAGGCGCTTTAATCATGTAAATCCTTTAAAATATTGTTGAAAGTGCATCTAATACCAAGCCCATTAATTATGTGTTCATTTCTACTTGTTAAAATCACCCATTACATTGTTATTTATTTAATCATTAAAACAACGAGTATTAAAATAAATGCCTTGTACTTGGCAATTTTCCCTACGCATAAAATAGATCACCTAAGTTAGCGGAAATGGTATAATAAAATTTCTAAACCAATTCTTTCAAACATCGTCTCGAAAATTTTTCGCCAGTGTACTCGCTAATTTTTTCGCTAACAAGTTGATTTTACAATCACTCCCTTAAAGAGACATGTTCTAGAATACAGAACGCGACTCTTGCGGTGGAATGTAAAAATTAAGGATTTAAGGATTTAAAGGCAGTCGTACAAAGTGAGTTGATCCGCACTGAACACAGTCGCCAATTTCACTACAGTACAAAATAGTTGTTTTTTTGTCACACTGCTCGCATTGTAATTCACCAAAACCAATAAAATCACCACTTTTGTATACGCCATCATGGTTAAAGTCTTCAATAAGTTCAGCCCACTCTACTCGTGATTTATCGGTTAACTGAGCTAAGTTATCCCAAAGTGCTTCGTTTAATAACCCTAAATAAAGCGAATTTTTGACTTGTGAACTATTTAATTGATAAAAATCATGTAAATCATATTTTAAATTATCGGTGAACTGCTGCAGCTTCTCTTCTGTCATGGCTTCAGCCGCTGTGGCATATAGCTTAGCCTGTTTAACAAACTCATCAATGTGTGGCTTTTGTTGAGATTTTATTTCATCTAACCAGTCATTGAGCTTTTGATAAATATCAGCAAAGTAATCATTTTGATGTGACATGGGTGTTTCCCCTCAAGAGTATTAAGTTAATTATAGGTCTTACTATCGGTTTAGCTGTAGGAAAAGTTAAAATATATGCTTGTTGTTACCCCGTGAGATAAGGTATTCTACTGCCCTATATAACATCGATTTACTCGCTATCTGTGTCGTTTTAGACTCAATGGAAAATACGTCGGTAACACCCCAAAAGTATTAGAGAAAGTCTTAATGGAAGCCATTTATAATCCTCAGTCAATTGAAGCCACAGTACAAAATTTTTGGACTGATAACAACACATTTAAAGCCGTTGAAAACCCAGACAAAGAAAAGTTTTACTGTTTAGCCATGTTCCCGTACCCCAGTGGTCGTTTACACATGGGTCATGTACGTAATTATAGTTTAGGTGACGTTATTTCTCGCTACCAGCGTATGCAGGGCAAAAATGTTATGCAACCTATGGGCTGGGATGCTTTTGGCCTACCCGCTGAGAATGCAGCAATTAAGAACAACACAGCCCCGAGCAAGTGGACTTATGAAAATATCGATTATATGCGTAATCAATTACAATCACTAGGTTTTGCTTATGATTGGAGCCGCGAATTAGCAACTTGTAAACAAGATTATTACCGCTGGGAGCAGTGGTTTTTCACCCAACTTTATGAAAAAGGTTTGGTCTATAAGAAAAATGCCACGGTAAACTGGGATCCCGTTGATCAAACCGTGTTAGCAAATGAACAAGTGATTGATGGTCGTGGTTGGCGCTCAGGCGCAATAGTTGAGCGTAAAGAAATTCCACAATGGTTTATCAAAATTACTGATTACGCCGAAGAATTACTGGACGACTTAGATAAACTGACCGAATGGCCTGAACAAGTAAAAACCATGCAGCGTAACTGGATTGGTCGTTCGCAAGGTGTTGAAATGACTTTTAACGTTGCTGATTCAACAGAAAAAATCGATATTTACACCACGCGCCCTGACACCTTGATGGGTGTTACCTACTTGGCTCTTGCCGCCCAACACCCATTGGCTTTAGCCGCAGCAAAAAACAATAGCGCTTTAACCGCTTTTATTGCTGAATGCAAAAACAGTAAAACCACCGAAGCTGATATGGCTACCATGGAGAAAAAAGGCGTTGATACTGGCCTTAAAGCTATTCATCCTATTAGCGGTGAATTAGTGCCTGTTTGGGCCGCTAACTTTGTCTTAATGGATTACGGCTCAGGTGCCGTAATGTCAGTACCGGCTCATGACCAACGTGACTATGAATTTGCTCTTAAATACGGTTTAGCCATAAAACAAGTCATTGCTGGACAAGAGTCTGATGATATTAATAAAGCCGCTATTACTGAAAAATCTACCTTAATCAACTCAGCTGAATTTGATGGTCTTAACTTTGAACAAGCATTTAAAGCGATCAGCGACAAGTTGAACCACGAAAAAAAAGGTAAAGTAACCACTAACTACCGCTTACGCGATTGGGGCGTTTCTCGCCAGCGTTATTGGGGTACGCCTATTCCAATGATTAACCTAGCTAATGGTGAATCAGTACCCGTACCAGCAAATGAATTACCCGTAGTATTGCCCGAAAATGTGGTAATGAACGGTACCTCGTCACCGATTAAAGATGACCCCGAGTGGGCAAAAACTACCTATAACGGTGAAGCGGCTTTGCGTGAAACAGATACCTTTGATACCTTTATGGAATCATCATGGTATTACGCCCGTTATTGTTCACCTAATGACGATACTCAAATGATCGATCCCGCTAAAGCAAACTATTGGTTACCAGTAGATCAATATATTGGTGGTATTGAACACGCTATTTTACATTTACTTTACTCACGTTTTTTCCATAAATTATTACGTGATGTGGGTTTAGTTGAGTGTGATGAACCCTTTAAAAAACTATTATGTCAAGGCATGGTATTAGCAGAGACTTATTATCGTGAAGCCGATAACGGAGCACAAGAGTGGATAGCGCCAAGTGATGTAACCGTAGAGCGAGATGACATGGGTAATATCACCTCATCAATCAGTAAAGTTGATGGCCTACCCGTATTATCTGCTGGCATGAGTAAAATGTCAAAATCAAAAAACAACGGCATTGACCCACAAAAAGTGATTGAAAAATACGGTGCCGATACCGTGCGTTTATTCATCATGTTTACCTCTCCACCAGAGCAAACGTTAGAATGGTCTGATGCTGGGGTTGAAGGTGCACATCGTTTTCTCAAGCGTGTTTATAAACTAGTACATGACTTTGATGAGAGTACCAATAATACCGTTACTGCAGAACTTTCCAGTTTAAGCTTAAACAGAGATCAGAAAAAATTACGTCGTGAGTTACATAAAACCATTGCTAAAGTAACGGATGATATTGGTCGTCGTAATACCTTTAATACCGCGATTGCGGCCATCATGGAATTGATGAACCACTTAAGCAAAGCTAAACTAAACAGTGACGAAGATAAAGCGGTAATGCAAGAAGCAGTGCGTGCTGTTATTTTGATGTTAACACCAATCACTCCCCATATATGTCATCACCTATGGCAAGCAGTAGGTGGTAGTGATGTCAATGTAGAAGATGCTAGTTGGCCTATTGTTGATGACAGTGCCATGGTTGAAGACGAGAAACTTATTGTGGTGCAAGTGAATGGTAAGTTACGAGCTAAAATTACCGTTGCCGCTAATGCAAGTAAAGAAGAAGTTGAAACGCTTGGTTTAAATGACGAAAACGTACTTAAATTTACCGAAGGTAAGACCATACGCAAAGTTATTTATATTCCGGGTAAACTAGTTAACATTGTTGCCAATTAACGTAACGACTCATTAATCTCACTTTTTACAACTAACTGGCGTGGTAAATTATAACCCATGTATACATTAAGTAATGCCATTAAAAGCTTAAGCTTTTCACCTTTAATGATCGCTCTATTAACCACAACGGTGCTGTCTGCTTGTGGTTTTCAATTACGCGGCGATTACTTGCTTGATGATAGTTTAAAAACACTTTATGTCAGCTCTAGTGATGTTCACGGTGAATTAACACGGTTAGTAAAACTCAGTTTAACGCGCAACCAAGTTAAGGTGTTGAAAACCGCTCAGGCTGGCAAGCCTGAATTGCGCGTTATTGCTGATACCTTAGACAGACGAACACTGTCCTTATTTTCTAATGGTCAAGTAGCAGAATATGAACTGACCTATTCGGTATATTATCAAGTACGCTTTAGTAACGAAGATGCTCGAAGCTTTCACTTTGAGCTTTATCGCGATTACCAAGATGATCCTAACCTTGCCTTGGCAAAAAGTAGGGAGTTAACTCTGTTATTAAGTGAAATGAGAACGGCCGCGGCAGAAAAAATATTACGTGATTTGGCAAAAATACAACCCTAGTTATTGCTTCAAAGGTGTCGTAATGCCAATAGCGTTAATGAATGCTATTGGCATCCTCTCCATAACACAGAGAAAATTTCAAATAAGGCTTTCATGAAGATTTACCATAACCAACTAAATAATACCCTACAGCAAGGCTTTACCCCTGTTTGGTTAGTTTTTGGTGATGAGCCTTGGCAAAAAAACAACAGTTTAGCGGCAATCAAAGACCATGCAAAAAACAAAGGTTTCAGTGAAATTATTCGTTTTAGTAGTGATAACAGTTTTGACTGGCAATTGTTACTCGATGAATACCAATCCTTAAGCCTTTTTGCTAGCCAGCGTATTATTGAAATTGAGTTAACGACGGTAAAAATTGGTGATGGCGGCAATAAAGCCTTATTAGCGTTAGCTGAACGGTTACAACAAGACCTTAAAAGTGAACATGCACCACAAGACGTTATATTTATTTTCCATGGCGCAAAGCTTGATGGGGCTAGCGCCAATAGAAAGTGGTTTAAAGCGCTCACTCAATTAGGCTGCTATTTGCCATTATATGACATTGAGCTAAAAGCCATGCCACAATGGCTAAATAATCAAGCAAGACAATTACAACTGAATCTATCCCCCGAATTAAACGCCCTACTCATTGAGTTTTTTGAAGGTAATTTGCTTGCCCTTGCTCAAGAGTTAGAAAAATTATTTTTACTCTTTGGCTCACAAACCATTTCGATTGAAGATGCGGAAAAAATAATCCTTAACCAAGCTAAATTCAATCCCTTTCAAGTTATTGATGCCTTATTACGAGGGGATTGCGCTAAGTGCATCCGCATGCTTGACCAACTACAGCAAGAGGGTATGGCGCCCGCACAATTAATTTGGGTCTTCCATAAAGAAATAAAGCAGCTATACGCTATGTTAAATTTATTAATGCAAGGTGAAAGCCTTACGCAGGTATACAAACAATATCGCATTTGGGATAAACGTAAGCCTTTATATCAACACGCTTTAACTCATATCAAACTTAATAATGTTAAACGAGCCATGGCGCGCTTGGCCGATATAGACTTATTAAGCAAAACCAGCAGTGAATTCAATATTTTTATTTTATTGGCTGATTTATGTGTCACCTTGTATTACGGTGAAAAAACAGCGGGCTTTAGCCTTAATTATGGCTAACCCATCACAACGACCTTGTGTCATGAATGAGTTACTATGACGTTTTTAAATAATGGCCTTGGTATATTAGGGGGCAGCTTTGATCCTATCCATCTAGGGCATACAAAATCAGCACAAGCGGTTGCAGATGAGCTAGGCTTAACCAAAGTACTTTTAATTCCTGCGTATATTTCGCCCTTAAAAGTAACCACTGATTTAAGGCCCCAAGCCACAGCCGAGCAACGCGGAGCTATGGTAGAGATTATTTGCCAACAAAATCCATTGTTTTCATGTGACACCCGAGAATTACAACGTGCAGGCCACTCCTATACGGTTGACACCCTTAAAGCGTTAAAAAGACAGAACCCTAATCGGCCTTTACTTTTTATTATTGGCATGGATTCATTGAATACGTTTACCCAGTGGCATCAATACCAAGCAATATTATCTCTGTGTCATTTAGTGGTAAATACACGACCCAATCACCCTATAGAGCAGACAAATTCTGAAACTAATGCATTATTGGCTAAACATAGAACAACAGACCGTACACAACTATTAACCTTAGCGGCAGGTAAAATTTTCTTTTCTAAACCGATATTTTACGATATATCCTCAACACAAATACGCCAACATATTGCACAGCACAAAAGTTGCCCGCAGCAACTTGATATTAAAATTTCAGATTATATCGATAAAAACAAGCTTTACCGTTAACCCTGCTGACAAAAAGTGTTAATATTGCACTATTATCTTTATAATACTCGTCTACAGAGTATGTCAAAAATTACGATTAACGATAGGAATAACACCTTGCAAACTGAACAACTTAAAGCATTTGTCATAAAAACACTTGAAGACATGAAAGGAAGAGATATCATTGCACTTAATATCAGCGACAAAGCAAGCTTTGCTGATTACATGATTATTTGTTCAGGTAACTCAAAACGCCATGTAAAATCCATAGCCCAATCAATTGCCATTGAATGTCGCGCTAAAGGCATAGAGCCACGCGGCATGGAAGGTAATGATGTTGGCGAATGGGCACTAGTCGACTTGGCTGACATTATTGTGCATGTGATGACCGATGAACAGCGTGATAAGTATAACCTTGAACAGCTTTGGGCTGAATAATCCTAGGTGACTCGGTGTAATAAAAGCGGTATGCCTTGCGAGTGAGTAAAAAAGTGCATAACCTTTGCCATGGCACGCAACTCAACAATTAAGAGTAACTTATGAAACTCACCTTATATGCTGTAGGGAGTAAAATGCCTGCATGGGTTAGTCAAGGTTTTGCTGAGTACAGCCGCCGATTCCCTCGTGATTTAAGCTTTAATTTAGTGGAAATCCCCGCAGGTAAACGCGGGAAAAATGCCGATATAAACCGAATATTGGCTAAAGAGGGTGAATTATTACTCGCAGCAATCGCCAAAGGAAGCCGTATAGTAACCCTTGAAGTTGAAGGGCAAGCGTGGACCACACCAAAACTTGCAAAACAACTAGAAAACTGGCAACTTGATGGTAGAGATGTCGCTTTACTTGTTGGCGGGCCTGAAGGTTTAGCGCCCGCTTGTATCCAAGCATCTGAACAAAAGTGGTCATTATCTGCGCTAACACTGCCTCACCCGATGGTAAGAATACTCATCGCAGAGAGTTTATATCGCGCTTGGACCGTAAATACTAATCACCCTTATCATAGAGAATAATTTTTGTTCATGACTGCTTTAACTCTGTTTGTGGAAACAATACTTAATTTAGAACCCCTCAGCTAATGCCGCCACGCCGCGTTGTTATTCGAAATAAATCCGCTGAAGCAAATTTATTTGCCCGACGTACCTTTATCGCTTTTATCGGTGTTTTCCTCGTGCTGCTCATACTGCTTGGCAATATATTTAACTTACAAGTTGAATCTTACGATAAGTATCAAACACGCTCCAACTCCAACCGTATCAAAATACTACCTGTTGCTCCCAACCGGGGTTTAATCTATGACAAAAATGGTGTCATCCTTGCTGACAATAGACCCGTCTATAGCCTAGAGGTCATCGCTGAAGATGTTGAAGATATTAAAACGCTCATTAAAGAGGTCAGTTTATTACTTGATATTAGCCCAGAACGACAAAATAGATTTTTCAAATCAATGAAACAAAAACGTCGCTTCAAACCCGTAGAGCTTCACTCGCGTTTAAGTGACCAACAAGTGGCGTTGTTCTCGGTAAATCAGCACAAGTTCCCTGGTATTTTTGTCAACGCACGTTTAAAGCGTCATTACCCTTTTTCAGACTTAACAACCCATAATCTAGGTTATGTGGCCCGTATCAACCCAAAAGATGTCCTTAAACTAGAACAATCAGGTCAATCAGAAAACTATGCTGCAACCTATGCCATTGGGCGCTTAGGTATTGAAAGAACTTATGAAAGTATTCTGCATGGGATAATTGGCCACCAAGAGGTTGAAGTTAATAATCAAGGTCGCATTATTCGCACGCTTAATTACAGTCCACCAGTACCGGGTAAAGACCTGACGTTAACACTAGACATTGAGCTACAAATGATTGCCAAACGTGCTTTATCTGGTAAGCGTGGTGCGGTCGTTGCGATGGATCCACGTACTGGCGGAATTTTAGCCATGTATTCAAATCCAAGTTACGATGGTAACTTATTTGTTCATGGCATTAGTAATAAAGATTATAAAAAAATACTGAGCTCTAAAGATTTACCCCTGATCAATCGAAGTGTGCAAGGCTACCCGCCAGCATCGACCGTTAAGCCCTTTTTGGCCTTAACCGGTTTAGAAGAGGGGGTGGTTACACCAGAAACGACCATTCATGATCCCGGTTGGTACCAATTAGAAGGTTTACCTAATAAATATAGAGATTGGAAACCTTGGGGGCACGGCACAGTCAACTTAACCAAAGCGATAGAGCAATCTTGTAATATTTATTTTTATGATCTCGCCTTTAAATTAGGTATTACTAAAATTAGTACTATGATGGGAAGATTTGGCTTTGGTCATTATACCGGTGTTGATATTTACGAAAGCAAAGCAATTATGCCAAGTGTTGCATGGAAACGTGCCCGATATAATAAAGCATGGTACACCGGAGAAACACTTTCTGTCGGCATTGGACAAAGTTATTGGACAGTTACACCATTACAATTAACACAGGCCTTAACCACGTTGGTAAATCATGGTGAACGTAAACCTCCTCATTTTTTGAAAGCAAAAAGTGAGTTAATCATTGAGCGTAATGGCAATGCATATCATCAAGTAACGCCTGTTATCTATGAGCCAATAGCCCCTTTAGTGCTTAAAGATAATAAAAACTGGGATATTGTGCTCAACGCTATGCACAACACGGTACAAAAGGTAGGAGCCACCGCTTATACGCCTTTTAAAGGCACTACCTATGATGTCTCGGGTAAAACCGGTTCAGCGCAAGTTGCCCGCATAAAACAAGATGAAGAATACGATGCTAAAGCAACGTCTGAAAACAAACGTGATAACGCGATGTTTATCGCTTTTGCCCCTTTTGATAAACCTGAAATTGTCATTGCAGTTGCCATTGAAAATGTCGCTAAAGGGGGCGGTGCCACCAATGCAGCCCCAGTAGCAAGACAGATAATGGATCAGTACTTCGGCAATAGAGTCATCACCAGCCAGACTCAAAAGATTAAATCTACCGAGCAGCAAAACGAGCACGTAGCCTTAGCAAAAACATCTCAAGAGGTCAGCTAATGCGCAGCACAGGACAAGAGCAACAAAAAATTGCCACAATATGGCAGCGACTTCATATAGATGTGCCTTTACTATTAGGAATACTCACATTATTGACACTCGGTTTATTTCTTGTTTACAGTGCCGGAGGTCAAGAAGTAACTTACGTGTATCTTAAAATACGAAGTATTGGTGTTGCTCTGCTAGGTATGTTTATAGTCGCGCAAATCCCACCATTACTGTATCGAAAATGGGCAGTACCCGTCTTTGTCTTAGGTTTATTAATGTTAATAAGTGTATTGCTGTTTGGTCACGTAGGTAAAGGGGCACAGCGCTGGCTTGATTTAGGCTTTATAAAGTTTCAACCTTCTGAAATCATGAAGCTCATTGTCCCTATTATGATTGCTTGGTTTGTTAGCCAAGAAAACCTACCGGTAAGAATTACCACGGTTATACTGGCTTTTATTCTAGTATTGTTGCCAACGCTACTTATCGCCAAACAGCCTGACTTAGGTACTTCATTGCTTATTGCCAGTTCGGGAATTTTTGTTATCTTTCTTGCGGGTGCAAGTTGGCGTCTCATTGGGGTCTGTATAGGTTTAGCATCAGCCTTCTTACCTATTTTGTGGATGTTTCTGATGAAAGAGTATCAAAAGCAACGGGTATTGACTTTTTTAAACCCTGAGCAAGATCCGCTTGGCTCAGGCTACCATATTATTCAATCTAAAATAGCTATCGGCTCTGGTGGTATTCATGGTAAAGGTTGGCTACAAGGCTCACAATCACAATTGGAGTTTTTACCTGAGCCTCATACTGACTTTATTTTCTCGGTCTTTAGCGAAGAATTTGGTTTAATTGGTGTAACGGCACTCCTTGCCATATATTTGTTTGTCGTTATACGTGGCTTGTGGATTGCGGTTAATGCCCAGCATGCCTTTACTAAACTATTGGCAGGTAGTCTAACCTTAACTTTTTTTGTTTATGTTTTTGTTAATATTGGTATGGTTTCAGGCTTATTACCCGTAGTAGGCGTGCCACTACCTTTAGTGAGTTTTGGTGGTACTTCCATGGTGACATTAATGCTTGGTTTTGGCATATTAATGGCTATTAGCACACATCGTCGTTTTCATGTTTAACCCCTTCGACTATCAAGTGACCCTATGCCTTTACAGTGAAACTTATTAACCTTATGTACCAAAAATTTAAACTCGTTGCTTTTATTTTATTTGTTTTATTCATTAATGCATGTAGCTCTGATCGCTATCAGCATAAACATGACAGCACGCCAACCCGTTTACCAAGTGAAGCTGAATTAAAAGATGCTATTGCTCGGGCAGAGCCTTATAGCCGTGGTGGTAATAAAGATTATCAGGTGTTTGGTAAATCTTATAAAGTATTAAACTCTGCGCAGGGCTTTCAACAAACAGGAACCGCCTCATGGTACGGTAAAAAATTCCATGGACATCTCACCTCTAACGGTGAAATTTATGATATGTATACCATGAGCGCTGCACATAAGAGCCTGCCCTTACCGACCTATTTAAAAGTCACTAATACCGCTAATAATAAATCAGTCATTGTACGGGTTAATGACCGAGGCCCCTTTCATCAATCGAGGATTATTGATTTATCATACAGCGCAGCTTATAAGCTTGACATGCTAAAAACAGGCACGGCACAAGTGAGCATTACCGCGATTACAAATTTTGATAAGAAGACAGGTTTGGTTAAGAAAACATTAGAAAAACCAGTGGATAAAACATTAACAACCCAGATAAATTTAGAGGTAATAGAAGGCGTTACGCCATTGAATCAGGGCGAGAGAAAAGTTCAACCTAAAGCAAAGGAAAAATCAAAGACCACTATGGGTATCGCCACGCCATATATTCAAGTATTCGTCACAAGCAAAAAAGAACTGGCAATAAATACCGCTCAAAAATTAAAAAAACAATATAAACAGCAAACCCGTTACCCTGAAGACAAAGGGCTCTATCGTATCCAAATTGGACCTATTCAGGACTTAGCAACCTTGAATGCACTATTATTAGCATTAAAAGAAAATGGTTACCCTAACGCTTACTCAAGAGCGGCACTACAGTAAATAGAGTATTCAAAGCCCAAAACCTTATCTCTTTTGACCTTTATTAGAAGTAAATATAGGCGATATCTTTTTTTGCCCGTAGCCAAGTTTTTTAGAAGTGGTATACTGCCGTTTATTTAATGCGCTGTATTTTTCACACATGACCAATATTATGACAAAAGTAACAAAAACTTCTTGTATCTTCCCTAGTACATATAATACTAAAAATTTACTTTCCTTTTTCAGTAGTGCCCTATTAAGCGCCGCAATAATTTTTGCACCCACCAGTCAGGCTATTACCATTATCCCTGATGCCCCACACATTAATGCCAAAGGTTTTATCTTAATAGACTACACCACAGGTAAAATCATTGCGGAAGAAAATGCTGATACTCAACTCGCCCCAGCAAGTTTAACCAAAATAATGACCAGTTATATTATTGGTAAAGAGCTTGAGAATGGTAATATTAAAAACACCGATAAAGTGTTGATCAGTGAAAAAGCTTGGGCTAAAAACTTTCCTGGCTCGTCTAAAATGTTTATTGAAGTGGGCACTGAAGTATCAGTTAGCTTACTAAACCAAGGTATTATTGTTGCTTCGGGTAATGATGCTTGTGTTGCGATGGCAGAACATATCTCTGGCAGTGAAAGCGCCTTTGCTGACTTAATGAATGCACATGCAGAGCAATTAGGTATGTCGAGTACCTTCTTTGAAAATAGCCATGGTTTAGACAGTACCTCACATATGACAACACCAAGAGATATGGCAACACTCGCTATTGCACTTATTCGAGAAGTACCTGAAGAATACGCTATTTATAAACAAAAACAATTTACCTATAACAAGATCAAACAGTATAACCGTAATGGCTTATTGTGGGATAAAAGCTTAAATGTTGATGGAATGAAAACAGGCCATACTGCCAATGCAGGTTATAGTTTAGTGACTTCTGCGACTAAAGGTAATATGCGTTTAGTTACCGTCGTCATGGGTACAGCAAGCGAACGTTCGCGAAAGGTAGAAAGTAAAAAGTTATTAAATTATGGCTTCCGTTTTTTCGAAACATTGACACCTTATGAAGCGGGTGAAAAGTTTATGAGTAACCGTATTTGGATGGGTGATAAAGAAAATGTCGATTTAGGTGTCATCTCAGATACTCCTATCACTATTCCGCGAGGTCAACGAGAGAATTTAAAAGCTAACATTGAGCTAAACCAAACACTCACAGCCCCCTTAGCTAAAGGTACTGTGGTCGGAACCTTATTTTTGCAACTTAAAGATGAAGATATAGCGCAATACCCGCTAGTGACCTTAGAAGAAGTCAATGAAGGCAGCTTTTTTAGTCGTATAGTAGATTACGTTAAATTGCAATTTGCCGACTAAAATACGCTCAATATACCTAAAAAGCCTCTGTATTGAGGCTTTTTTATTTTTGCTTAAGAGCGTAAGTAACAAAGTCATATCAGCCCAGAAATTTTAATGATAAAATACATCATAACGTTTCAATGTATACCCGTTTCATTCATTAGTTATTTAAATTTATGAGATGCATATTAGTTCACTAAAGAAGTTATTTAAATGAAAACCAAGTTTGACGAATTATTAGAATTTCCTACGGTATTAAACTTTAAAGTTATCGGTGTTGCCAGTGACAAATTACCTGACGTGATCATCGCTGAATTACAAAAACATACGCCAGATGATTATTCGCCGAAAATAAAACCAAGCTCAAAAGGTAATTACCTTGCCGTGTCTATTGCAGTGACCGTCACGAGTAAAGAGCATATTGAAACGATTTATGAAACCTTAACTGCCCTTGAGCAAGTACGGTACGTTTTATAGTCGTAGGTACTCATGTTACTACTTACTTCAAACGAAGACATTTGCAACCCTAGATTGACGAGGTTTACCTAGTGCTCTCAAGTTCAACGTTCGAGAAAGAGACTAATAACCTAGCTAACTCATTAGTGATCCGACAACTAAACAGCATGGATTATACTGACGTTTGGCAAGCAATGAAAAGCTTTACTGATCATCGTGATGATAGCATTGCTGATGAGTTATGGTTAGTCGAACACCCACCTGTATTTACTCAAGGGCAAGCAGGTAAAGCAGAGCATTTACTTGTACCAGGCGATATTGAGGTAGTAAAAGTAGACCGTGGTGGTCAAGTAACCTATCACGGTCCAGGTCAACTGATCATTTATGTTATGATTAATTTACGCCGCAAAGGTATTGGTGTAAGGCAATTAGTTACCTTGATCGAAAACAGTTTAGTCTCAGCATTAACTGACCATAAGATTGACGCTTATGCTAAAACTGATGCACCAGGGGTCTATGTTGACGAGAAGAAAATAGCTTCTTTAGGATTACGCGTACGCAAAGGTTGCTCTTTTCATGGGCTAGCCTTGAATGTAAATATGGATTTATCGCCATTTCTTCGTATTAACCCATGTGGTTATGCGGGGCTAGAAATGACACAAACGGCCGATTTACAAGGCCCTCAAGATACCGCTAGTGCCAGTAAAGCAGTAGTAAAACATTTAATAACCTTGCTTGAAGCTAATAACATTAGTTATCAAACGGGTTTACCAAGCGAGAATAACACGCCTCATGAGTAGTGATTTAACCTCAACAGCAAAAGCAGCCACCCGTACCAATGGTGAGCAATTTCACGATGCCGATAAATCAACTCATATCCCTATTAAGATGATGAGTACCACAAAAACAGCCGACCGAAGTGCCGGTGAAAAGTTTCGCGATGCCGATAAATTAGCTCACATCCCTATTAAGGTGGTCAGTTCAACAAAAGAGACTATGTTGCGTAAACCTAGCTGGTTGCGCATCAAGTTACCCCGTTCAAGTGAACGTATTGATAGCATTAAAGCATCACTACGTAAAAACAACCTGCACTCAGTATGTGAAGAGGCCTCTTGCCCTAATTTATCAGAGTGTTTTAACCACGGAACTGCCACCTTTATGATTTTAGGTGATCTCTGTACTAGACGTTGTCCATTTTGTGATGTTGGTCACGGTCGTCCACTACCGCCTAACCCTGAAGAGCCTAAAAAACTAGCAAACAGCCTAAAAGACATGGGCTTAAAATACGTGGTAATTACCTCGGTAGATAGAGATGATCTGCGTGACGGTGGTGCTCAACAATTTGCCGATTGCGTTAAAGAATTAGCTGAACAAGCGCCTAATACTAAAGTGGAGATTTTAGTACCTGATTTTCGCGGTCGCATGGACCGAGCCCTTGAAATACTCAACCAACATCCACCACACGTATTAAATCATAATATGGAAACAGCACCGCGTCTTTATACCAAGGTGCGTCCCGGTGCTAACTACCAATGGTCTTTAGATTTATTAAAACGTTTTGGTGAAGCAAACCCTACCGTAACCACAAAATCCGGCTTAATGGTTGGTTTAGGTGAAACTAACGAAGAAATTTTAGAAGTCATGCAAGACTTACGCAACCACGGTGTAACCATGTTAACTATTGGTCAATACCTACAACCCAGTAAAGATCATTTAGCCGTTGAGCGTTATGTTCACCCGGATGATTTTGCTATGTTTGAACGTGAAGCTAAAAAAATGGGCTTTGAACATGCGGCTTGTGGACCACTGGTTCGCTCAAGCTATCATGCTGACAGGCAAGCTGCGGGTGAAGAGGTTAAATAACGTTATGCTGTTAGACTAATCAGTAATTTAGGTTATACACGTCAACGTTGAAGTGTATAACCACTAAGCAGCCATAATTTCTCTATGGTTTGTTTTTACGCCCCCGCCCCCGCGCTGTTTTTTTAGCCTCTCTTGCCGCCACTCGTTTTTCTTCTAGCTCGGTAAAATAAGCATTTTCTTCTAAGACCATATCAGGTAATTCAAAAGAAATTGGCCCTAATGTTTTATCGCGTATTTCATTAATTAAAATGACTGAAGCTTTATGTAAATCGACACGACCGCCACTTTTAACACAGCTACGTTTGCGACCAATCGCTTCAATTAAGTCCTCTTCATGCTCAGGTAACTTGCTCAGTTTATAACGTTCCATAATACGTTCAGGGTAATTTTTAAGTAAATAGTCGGCGGCAAAATAAGCAATATCATCATGATCAAAAGCGGTATCTTTAACCGCTCCTGATACCGCTAGACGATAACCTGAATTTTCATTGTAAATTTTAGGCCACAACATACCGGGGGTGTCAAAAAGATATAAGCCCTCTTCAAGACGAATGCGTTGTTGCCCTTTAGTTACTGCAGGCTCATTACCCACTTTCGCTTTTGCCTTACCTACTAAGGTATTGAGTAATGTAGATTTACCGACATTGGGTATCCCCATTATCATCGCGTTAATTTGCTTACCTTCTTCATCTTTATTTGGCACCATTTTTCGAATTAAATTGATCAGGTTTTTTGCGACACTCGGCTGTTCGGTGGTTAAAGCAATCGCTTTGACATTATGCTGTGATTCTAGATAGTCTAACCAAATTTTGGTGATAGCGGCATCGGCTAGGTCACTTTTATTAAGAATTTTTATCAGGGGTTTGTCACCTCTGATCTCAGTGATCATGGGGTTTTCACTGCTAAAGGGTAAGCGCGCATCACACACTTCAATCACCACATCAATTTGCGGTAATATTTCTTTTATTTCTTTTTGCGCCTTGTGCATGTGGCCAGGAAACCAGTTAATTGCCATGAAAACCCCAATCAAATTATAAGATAACTACTATTGGCATAATTTTAACAAGTTTTTAGCTTAGCTGGCTAGGGTTTTAAATAACGATTGTATCCTTCTACTATTATATAAGCCTGTGATGAATACTTACCACGAGATAAATAACGCCAAAGCAAGCAGCGTGGTATCGAGTTATTCATTCAAATTTTCTCGTTTCCTTGAATTATAAAGCCTATTATACTTGACCTCACTACACTGATTTTTAATATAATGGCTATATTAGCTTCACCTGAAATGGCATAGTTCATTTGGCTAGTTACTTTAGCATTTTACTACATCACTCTTCAAAGCCTCGACTAATTATGATGACCTCATAAAAAAATAGATGTTAATTTTATTAAAAGGGTTTAAGTTTACCCGTTAATCAATACCTTTAGGAAAATGAACAATGCCTGCGCCAATAATACAGCTCTTATTAACCGGTGATGAATTAATGACAGGAGACATTGTTGATAGTAATTCAGCTATGATGGCAGAGTTACTAAAAGACATTGAACTTAGCATTAATCGTAAAGTAACCATAGCCGATGACTTATCACTACTGGTGAATGAAATAACTTACATGACTAGCACATGTGACATTTTAATTATCAATGGTGGTTTAGGTCCTACAGTCGATGACTTAACCGCACAAGCTTTATCACTTGCCACTGGGAGAGAGTTACGCCAACACCCACAGGCACTTACTCACTTGAAACGTTGGTGCCAGCAACGAGGCACTCAATTAAATACACCTAACCTCAAACAGACCATACTGCCTGATGGTTGCCAAATAATCGCCAATAAAAAGGGTAGTGCTGTTGGTTTTTCAGTACGTTATAACGATTGCAATATTTACTGCACTCCGGGGGTTCCTCATGAACTAAAAACAATGCTTAGAGAGGAAATAATCCCCGCAATATCGAATGATTTTTTAATAGATGTGACCACTGACATTACCCGTTTACAAGTTTTTGGTCTGGGTGAATCCATTTTACAAAAGCTCATTGATGAGCAACTCCCCACATGGCCATCAGAAATTGATTTGGGTTTTCGTTCGGGTATACCATTACTTGAAGTTAAATTAACAACAAAGACCAAAAAAGGTCTTGCATTGAAGTCAACATGGCAAAATAAGCTCTCCAAAGTTCTTGGTGATCACTTGATCTCGGTAATTCAAGGCAAGCCCAAAACACTTGCTGAGCATTTGCTTAACCAATTGCAACAAGACAATCTAAAAATCACCACCGCAGAATCATGCACTGGTGGCCTAATTGCCAGTAAGTTGACCGAGATAAGCAATTCATCCAAGAGCTTTGAAGCTGGCTTTGTCACCTATTCCAATGAAATGAAAACAGCCTTGTTGGATGTACCCACAAAGCTTTTGGAGCAGCAAGGAGCCGTGAGTGAAGCCGTTGTTATTGCGATGGCAAAAGGAGCACTATTAAAATCTAAAGCCGATCTTGCTATTGCTGTTTCTGGTATTGCTGGTCCAAAGGGAGGTAGTAAAAATAAACCTGTGGGCACCGTATGGCTTGCTTGGGGAGGGATTAACGCTATTCAAACACAATGTTTATTATTACCTTACAAAAGACATCAATTTCAACAATTTGTTACCGCTATTGGCTTAGATTTACTGCGTCGTTATCAGAAAAACTTAACAACAATTCCCAACTATGTCATAGAAAAGTCCTTTCCTGAAGAGTAAAATAACAATGAAACAGCACTAAAGAATAAAGCGGTTTAAAAAATTCACAATATGATTGAGTAGACTCAGATCATAGTCAGGTAATAATTAGTGCTTAGTCATTGCTTAGTTTAGTAAATATTTATATATTAAGACAAGTACATACGATATATTAAAACTAAAATTAATGCTTATAAAAACGTAACCGCTAAGAGCGGTGTCAGTGAGATAAGCATTAAACAAAATATAGGTAGATAAAGTATTACTACACAAAACAGATTTTATGCCTTTATCATATGCCCATGCGCCCTAAGGGTGACGTTTAAATATTATTTGTGTCAATATTATTTTATTAATGATGCGATAAAACACAGCGACATAGATAATACTAGAGCTTACCGAAACAAATATAACCCTATATCATCAACACCTTACCGACGCACTCAAGCTCTCTAAGCTATTGTTTTCTTAGTGGGAATGGTATAATAGTAAATAAATACGGTATCTTAATATCAGGAGCCAACTTTGATAGAAAAAAACTTCATAACTAGCGGTCGAAATACTCTTATTCACAAAGTAAAAAAATTCGACTTACTTATTGTCAATGGTGATAAAGCCGTTGTTATTATTAGCCATCGTGGCATAGGTATTTATAAGGCTAAACTCCCCGCTAAGCGCTCTATTGCTAAGAAAATGTATAAAGATATTATTGATGTAGTGTCTCCCGACATATTTGGTGAAGAAAAAACCTTACTGTTCGTGCAGGCACTTGATGGTGTCGAGTATAAAATTGATTACTCTAAAGAAGGCACCAGTAATTTTATCAAGATCCATCAAATAAATTATTTATAACAAGATTGTTAAATTACATAATAATGATAAAAAATCATCTAACGATAGCTTAGTAGTACCTAATTGTCAGCAGGAGTTATTACAATGAGTAAAGCTAGTTTAATTAGCAATAAAGAAAATAATATAGATTTAATCTTAGAGCCCCTCAAAGGGGGTGCCATTATATCCACTGTGAGCATCAACGAATTAATTTTAGCCTCCGAATTTAGAAACCTGCACATAAATAACAGTAATATTAAAAGTGCTCTCTTTGAGTTCAATGCTGTCTTAAAGCCCCTGCAAGAAAATACTATCGGTAGAAAAATCACCTACCAAGTGCTTGAGCGCATTGATGCGACCATCACTATAACGATAGATTCTGATGAAATGTCTGCCAAAGCCGAGATAATTTGCGCCCAGGGCGGTAAGCATTTATCCGCAAAAGCGATATTAACGGCGGCACAAGTGGCTGGGGTAAAAAAAGGTTTTAGTAAAAAAAAATTAATTCAACTTGCCCTGCTCGCGGCTAAAAAAGCACCTAACAGCTCTATTGAGAAGGTAATTGCCACAGGAAAATTAGCCATTAATGGTACCAATGCCCAGGTGAAACCGTTAGTTGAAAGTGCTCAAACTCGTATTCTACAACCTAGACAACGTGAAGATGGCAGTGTCGATATGCGAGATTTAGGCGATATTATCTGTGTAAAAATTGGCCAACCTCTCGCTAAAAAGATCTCTTCAACCCAAGGTATTCATGGTTACACGGTTACTGCGACCGCCCTAACGGCAGAGTCTGGTAATGATATTGAACTGGTCGCTGGTGAAGGAACTCAAATAAGCAAAAAAAATAATAAAGTTCTGGTTTCTGAAAGGATTGGTTTACCTAAGCTTATCAATAATGGTATGGAAGTTGATGAGGTTTATAAAGTTAAAAACGTTACCGTTGCTACTGGCCATATTAACTTCGCAGGCAGTGTGATGATTGACGGTGAAGTTAATGAAGGAATGAAAGTAATAGCATCAGGTGATATCATTATTGGTGGTCTTGTCGAGTCAGCAACCGTTGTTGCTGGTGGCGATATTACTATTTCTGGCGGCATTATTGGTCGAAAGCATGATACTGAAAACACACAAATAACTGATGTTACTATGAGTGTGGACATCAGTGCAAAAGGAAATATTTATGCTAAGTATTGTCAATACGCACAAATAAAATGTGAGAAAGATCTACGTATTGAAAATCAATTAATGCACAGTATTTTAGATATTTATGGCCGATTATGGCTCGGAACAAGTGAACGTGCTAACGGTAAACTCGTCGGAGGGTATCTTAAAGCGGGTTCATCCGTTCACGCAGGTATGATTGGCGCACCCGCGGGTAGTAATACAATTATTAAATTTGAGCACAAAATCCTCGAATTCAATAAGGAAATTCATCAAAGAGAAGAGCAACACAAAATTCAGTCTGACAAAATGAATCAAAATAGAGAAGCCATGAAGAAATTAAAAGCATTACCAAAAGAAAAGTCAAACCCTGAATTATTAGCCAAGTTAGTGTCCGCCTATCAATATCATGCGAATAAAATGGGTGAACTGCTTAATGAAAAAGAAGTGATTGAAAAAAACCTTCTGGCATACATAGACAGTGCTTATATTGAAGCTACAGAGAAGCTCTATCATGGTGTTGAGTTAACCATCGGTGATTATAACGAAAGAACTCGACGAGAGTATGGCCCAAGTAAAATGATTTTCCAAGGTCGAAAAATAATGATAGTTCCAATAGTCAGCGGTTCTCCAGCCACTTATTGACACGTTCAATTGATGAACGATAGCGTTTTCATATCACTATTGAATGATCCCTTTACCGTGTCAGAGTGACTTTATAAAAAATAAAAAGCAGCTCGGGTGAGCGAGCTGCCTTCTAACGTTTAGATGACTATCCCCTTACATATTTGGATAGTTTGGTCCACCAGTGCCTTCAGGCGTTACCCACGTAATATTTTGACTAGGGTCTTTAATATCACAAGTTTTACAATGAATGCAGTTTTGTGCATTGATAATAAATTTATCGCCCTGCTCTGTTTTTTCAACTTCATAAACACCTGCAGGACAGTAACGTTGTGCGGGCTCATTATATTTAAGCAGATTCACCTGAATGGGAATGCCTATATCTTTAAGCTGTAAATGACAAGGTTGCTCTTCTTCATGGTTGGTATTTGATAAAAATACCGACGATAATTTATCAAAACTTAATTTATTATCAGGTTTAGCATAGTCAATCTTAGGTGCATCTGCTGCAAAAATAAGCTGTTCATGATCTAACGTATCATCTTTAAAGTTAAACGGTAATTTACCGCCAAAAAAGTTTTGATCCAGCGTATTGTATGCGCCACCCAGTAAAGTGCCAAACTTATGCATGGCCGGGCCAAAGTTACGGGTATTATATAATTCTTCATAAAGCCATGAGTTTTTATACAATGCAGTAAAGTTAGTTAAGTCTTCCTTACCTGACTCTTTAATGCCTTCAGAGGTAATTAGTGCTTGAGCAATTGCTTCTGCAGCCAACATACCTGACTTCATTGCGGTATGATTCCCTTTGATTTTGGCAAAATTAATAGTGCCCGCATCACAACCAACCAATAAAGCACCGGGCATGGTCATTTTAGGTAATGAATTAAAACCACCTTTTGCCATAGCACGAGCCCCATAAGAAACACGTTTACCCCCTCCAAGATACTGACTAATTTTAGGGTGATGTTTATAACGTTGGAACTCATCAAAAGGGCTTAAGTGCGGATTGCTATAATTTAAATCAACAATTAAACCAACAAACACCTGGTTATTTTCTGCATGATATAAATAACCGCCGCCCGTAGTGCCCTTATCTAACGGCCAACCAGCAGTGTGTACCACTAAACCTTCTTGATGTTTTTCTGGATCGATATCCCAAATTTCTTTAAAGCCTAAACCATAATGCTGTGGTGAGCTTTGTTCATCTAAGTTAAATTTTGCGATTAATTCTTTACCTAGATGGCCACGGCACCCTTCTGCAAAAACGGTATATTTCGCTTTCAGCTCCATGCCCGGCATATATGAATCTTTTTCATTGCCCTCCGCATCTAAGCCCATATCACCGGTAATAATACCGCCAACACTGCCATCGTCATTATAAATAACACTTTGCGCAGGGAATCCTGGAAATATTTCTACACCTAATTGCTCGGCTTGCTCGGCTAACCAGCGACAAACATTACCCATACTGACAATATAGTTACCCTCATTATGCATGGTTTTAGGGACACCAAAACCTGGTAATTTAATGCCAGATTCATCATTAGTAAGGTAATAAATATCATCACCCGTTACCGGCGTATTTAACGGTGCCTTTAATGCTTGCCAGTCAGGAAACAACTCATTAAGAGCGCGGGGTTCAAACACTGCTCCAGAAAGAATATGGGCACCCACTTCAGAGCCTTTTTCCACCACACACACCATTAGCTCTTGTTGCTTTTCTTGTGCCAGTTGCATTAACCGACATGCCGTTGATAAACCTGCTGGACCGGCACCAACAATAACAACATCAAATTCCATCGATTCGCGTTCCATAAGCTCTCCTAGTTTTACTTCCGTATTATTATAATTAGGTTTAAAAAAAATCGCGTAAGTTTAAAACAGTTGTTTGATATTCAAACGACTGTTTGATAGTATCGTATAACAGATGCCCAAGCAAGGCACTGATATAGCATTTATGTAAAGAGTGTTTTAGTTTAAAAGTTTCACCTCATTAACGTTGACGTATACATCAACCAAGGATATCTTTTAGCTACTATATAAATTAACCAATCTTTTTAGAGGCAGTGATGAAAGTACTAGTTCCGATAAAACGTGTTATTGACTATAACGTCAAAGTGAGAGTAAATCCCGATCACTCCAATGTAGATCTTGCCAATACAAAAATGGCGATAAACCCTTTTTGTGAAATAGCGATTGAAGAAGCCGTGCGACTAAAAGAAGCAGGCATAGCAACCGAGATAATTGCCATTTCAATTGGTGATAAGTCTTGCCAAGAGCAATTGCGTACCGCTTTAGCTTTAGGTGCCGATCGCGCCATTCAAATTGAAACCGATGAAAGTTTAGATTCGCTAAACATTGCCAAACTATTACAAAAAGTGGTTGAAGAAGAACAACCTCAACTGGTTATCTTAGGTAAACAGTCTATCGACAGTGATAACAACCAAACTGGACAAATGTTAGCAGCATTAACCGGAATGCCACAAGGTACTTTTGCTTCGGAAGTCAAAGTTGATGGCGATAAAGTGAATGTCACTCGTGAAGTAGACGGTGGATTACAAACCATTACCTTAAACTTACCTGCGATTGTCACCACAGATTTGCGTTTAAATGAACCACGTTATGCTTCATTACCTAATATTATGAAGGCTAAACGTAAACCATTAGTTGTTAAACCTGCCGCTGATTTTGGCATTGATTTAACCGCCCGCACTAAATTATTAAAAGTCACTCCGCCAGCACAACGTCAAGCGGGTATTATTGTTAAAAGTATTGATGAATTAGTCGAAAAACTTAAAAATGAAGCCAAGGTGATCTCATGAGTATTTTAGTTTATGTTGAACACGATAACAGCACGTTAAAAGCTGAGACACTAAAAACAGTTGCGGCCGCACAAGCGATTGGCGGAGATATAACTTTATTAGTGGCTGGTTTTAACTGTCAAAGCGTTGTCGATGACGCCGCTAAAGTAAATGGTGTCAATAAGGTATTGGTTGCTGACAATGTGGTTTATCAACATCAGTTGGCTGAAAACATCAGTTTATTAGTCACTGAATTAGCGAGTGATTTTGAACATATCCTTGCCACAGCACTGACAACAGGCAAAAACTTTATGCCACGTGTTGCCGCAGTATTAGATGTTGCACAAATATCTGACATTATTGCCGTTGAAAGTAGTGATACCTTTGTCCGCCCTATTTATGCCGGTAATGCCATAGCCACCGTACAAAGTTTAGATAACAAAAAAGTGATCACTGTACGTACTACGGGCTTTGATGCCGTGGCAACCGATGGTAATGCTGAAGTTGTTAGCTTAGACATAGTTACCGATGCAGGCACCTCCAGCCACGTAAATGATGTATTAACCGTCTCAGAGCGACCTGATTTAGGCGCAGCCGATGTTGTTATATCAGGTGGTCGTGGTATGCAAAATGGTGATAACTTCAAATTACTTGACGGTATTGCCGATAAACTCGGTGCTGCTATTGGAGCCTCACGTGCTGCTGTTGATGCGGGCTTTGTCCCTAACGATATGCAAGTAGGTCAAACAGGTAAAATTGTTGCGCCTGACTTATATATAGCTGTTGGTATTAGTGGTGCGATTCAACATTTAGCGGGTATGAAAGACTCAAAAGTGATTGTTGCTATCAACAAAGACCCAGACGCACCTATATTCCAAGTCGCAGATTACGGCCTTGTTGCTGACTTATTTGATGCCTTACCTGAGTTAGAAAGTAAGCTTTAAGTCATCACTACATTATTTTGAAGTGATAAGCAGTATTTATACCCAACGGATTAATGGTATTAGTTTACTGCGCACTTGATATACTAAACCATAAGTGACTTAAGTCGCTTGTGGTTTTTTTTATCCGTTTTTTGTTAATAGGTTTGTCTTATGAAAAATAGTTTATCGAGTTTAAGTGAGTTAGCCAGTGCCTTTGGCAAAAATCCGGTAGCGCCGGCTACATCAAACCCATCAGGTGATGACAGCTTAGTTTATTCAACAGACAGTGGGCGTATTAGCCAAAAAAGACAAAAACCTGTAACACCAAGTGATGGTTTTGCTCGAGTAAGACGTGAAACCAAAGGACGAAAAGGTAAAGGTGTTATCGTGATCAGCGGTTTAGGCCTAGACGCTAAGGCATTAAAAGAACTTGCTAAAAAGCTTAAAAAAACCTGTGGTACTGGTGGCTCAGTGGTTAATGAAACCATCGAGATCCAAGGTGATAAACGCGAGACAATACAACAAATTCTTGAGAAGTCGGGCTTTAAAGTAAAGTTTACTGGCGGTTAAAGCAATAACTCCGTATTTAAGTGAGTGGCATTATATCTGATAAGTTTTTCGTCCCGCAATAGCATGAGACAAGGTATTGCCATCCACGTACTCTAATTCACCACCAACAGGCACACCATGAGCAATTCTAGAGATATTCACTTGGTATTGCGCGGCAAGCTCGGCAATAAAATGCGCAGTCGCTTCACCTTCTACTGTGGGATTGGTTGCTAAAATCACCTCACTAAACTGACCACTGGCAAATTGCTTTGCTAAAATATCTAAACCGAGATCATCGGGTCCAATACCATCGATGGGTGATAAGTGCCCCATTAAGACAAAATAGCGCCCAAAAAACTCCCCCGTTTGTTCAATAGCAATTACATCACCCGGTGTTTCGACAATACAGAGTGTCGGGGCCATTTGTCGTTTCGGCGATTGACATATTTCACATAAATCTTCTTCGGTAAAATTACGACACTGCTGACAATGACCAATATCTGTCATAGCTCTCGCTAAAGTACTGGCGAGTTTAGTACCGCCTCGGCGATTACGCTCAAGTAACTGAAAAGCCATGCGTTGTGCTGACTTAGCGCCAACACCGGGTAAACATTTTAGTGAATCAATTAACGCTTGTACCAGCGGACTAAATTTCATAGGTAACCGTTTTTATCTTATATATTAATGGTTGAAGCAAGAAAATAGCACATAAAAAACAGCACTAATGAATAAACTATTTACTCGCTAATGTTAATAAAATTAACAGCTAAATAGTAGTGCCATATTAAAAATATATGTTAGATAACAATAATAGCATTTAAATATTGCCATGATAGTTTGTACAAGCTTGCAAATTGTTCATTTATCAACCAAGCAACTAACAGTAAACGAAATAATTGATTTATCTAATATTTTAGGTTTGCTTTGTTAGCTTAGTTTGTATAACTTGGTATGAGAAAATAACATAATAATACGGACGTAGTTATGAGTACGGTTCTTTTTAACACACTTGATTTAGCGTTACTTTTCACCATATATCAATGCCTTTTATTTGCTATTTTTTTAGTCTTGATCAAAAAAGGCAAAAAACAAAGCAACATCTTACTGGCTTTATTTATACTCTCTTATGCTGCGATACCACTTGATACCTTAATTAATTTTGGCGAAGCCTTTCGTCAAGTCTCTATTGATTTTTCACCTAATGTATTTTATGTCTTTGGCTCAGCTTATTGGCTAGAAGCGGTATTCTTACTCTTCTATGTTCGTTCACTTATTTACAAAGACTTTCACTTCAAAAAAGTTGATTTATACTATCTATTGCCTTTTGTATTGTATGTTTTCTACGAAACAAGCAACTGGTATATGCTTGATAGTAATATCAAAGTAGCTATTTTAAATGGCTATCAATTAGAAGATGGACCATTTTACACCCGTTTTATCAATTTATTCAGGGAATGTTTTCGCACTTTTTGCGGTTTATTATGCTTACTTGAATTACGTCATTATCAAAAGCAAATTAAAAATAACTTTGCCGATATCGAAGATGTCGATCTTACTTGGCTGAAAATTATCGTTATTGGTTTTTTAATCATTCGACTACAAGCAGTATTGGTTACCCTAGGTTACATGACCGCAATAGATCTTAATATCAGTATTAATTACCCTGTACTTGGCCAACTTTCTAATTTTATGGTGATGCTATTAATAAGCCTATTAATTTTCTTTAGCTTAGGTATCTCAAACTTATTTTATGGGCTTGATAATTCAAGCTTAGTTACCCCAGAAAAACAAACAATAGATCCCAATCAGATCAGTGCATTAACTCACTACATGCAAGCACATAAACCTTATTTAAATTACCTCTTAACTTTAGACAGCCTTGCTGCGCAAACATTTATGCAACCACGGCAACTGTCTCAGGTCATTAACAGGCACTTTGAAAAAAACTTCTTTGAATTTATTAATAGCTACCGAATAGATGAAGCGAAAACTTTACTCGCAAAGAAAGAAAATGAAAAAATCACCATGTTAGAAATCATGTCTCAAGTCGGCTTTAATAGTAAAGCAACCTTCAACACTTTTTTTAAAAAAACGGTAGGTCTGACGCCAACACAATATAAAAAAGAAGCATTGTTGTAGTTGATTTTTATTTGCTGTTATTAATAAAGTTCGGCTGATAAAGACAAAGGGCAATGAATATAAGCTCATTATTTTGTGTCTTTATCTATCGAGGTCTAACCTCTTGCTTATCACACGCTTTAAGGTGTTTTCTCTAGTTTTTCTCTAGCCGCACCAGCCAAAATCAAGCGATAAAAAAAACCTGATGATAGCTAGATTGTTTATGAAGATTACGGCAGTAGATTAAATGTAGCCGATAGCGCAATGTCATCTAAAGCCGTGCCTAGCAATATTTCAAACTCACCCGCTTCAGCCAGCCAATCATTACGGTTAACATCCCAAAAAGATAAGTCGCGCTGCTTAAGGATAAAACTCACTTGCTTGCTTTCTCCTGGCGCTAAATAAACCTTGGCAAAGCCTTTAAGCTCTTTTTCAGGTCTTGCAACACTGGCTTCTTTGTCATGTAAATATAATTGCACCACTTCTGCCCCAGCGACTTCACCAGTGTTTTTAACCTGTGCGGTCACAGTAAGCTCATCATTATTAGTAATATTTATTGACGATAGTGCAATATCCGTTAAGCTAAAATGTGTGTAGGAAAGACCATGACCAAAAACGAAAATTGGTTTGATTTTTTGTTGCTCAAACCACCGATAACCAATAAACACGCCCTCAGTATATAAGCTTTCTTTAGCGTTATAATCATGAAGAGCTATGGGAGCAGTGTCTTCAAGGTGCACAGGTAAGGTTATAGGCATTTTACCACTGGGGTTAACATCACCCGTTAAAATATCAGCGAAAGCATGTCCAGCTTCCATACCACCATACCAACCCCAAACAATAGCCTTTGCTTCTTCTTCCCAAGGCATTTCAACGGCAGAGCCAGCAATAAGAAACACCACGGTTTTTTCATTGGCGGCAATAAGCTTACTAATAATTTCATCTTGCGAGTTAGGGAGTTTCATATCTGGGCGATCAATTGATTCTCGGTCATCACCATGACTCAAACCACCAAAATATATAACGGCATCGGCTTGTTTTGCTGCGGCAATATAGTCAGCTTCACTGCTAAACAATTCCCCCGGTGCATTCCAACCTAAAATGAATTGTTCACTGCCATCATATTGAATTTCAAAAGCGTAACTCTGCCCTGCGATTAACTCAAGAGTATGTGTTAATGGGCTAACTTTATTGACTTTATCAATACTAACTTGATGATCAATCACAATGTCATCATTAATTTTCAATTGAAAGCTACCGAGTGTTTCAACATTCAATTGATGCAAACCTGTAGTTAAAGGTTTGATCTTTGCTGTCATAGTAATGTACTGAGTACTGGCACCGTCCTTCGCTTTAAACTTAGAGTCAACTATCCAAGATTGCTCGGTTAAGTTTATCCGATCTTGCTCCGAAAAATAAGAAATACCCCATGCTGGCGTGCCAGTCCAATGACGACTCTCCACATAATCACTCGCAATTGCGGCTAATTCACTACTGCGTGCTCTCATTACGGTAATTGTTACCTCTTTACCAAACTTGGCTCTTAAGCCTTGTAATGGTGTCACTTCATATAAAGATTTCACCTCTGAAGATCCACCACCAGTACCGTGCTTTTTATCCGCATTAGGACCAAGTACCAGAATATTTTTCAGTCGCTTTTTATCTAATGGCAATACCGTTTTAGCACCAACAACATCATTTTTCAATAATACGACACCTGCTGTAGCAATTTTTCGCGCTGCCGCTTGATGTGCTTTGGTATTACGAGCACCGAGTAAACGATTTTTGTCATACATACCTATGGTGTACTGCACTCTTAAAATACGCCTAGCTTTTTCATCAGCGACCGATTCTGCAATTCTTCCCGCTTGGATCATTTTTAAAAAGGGCTTAGCCAAAAAATAATCTTGATAATCGGCAACGTCGGTGCCCATTTCTAGATCTAAACCATTTACAGCGGCATCATAAGTATTAATATCAACGTGCCAATCGGTAAGGAGCACTCCTTGAAATCCCCATTCCCCCTTTAAAATGTCCATAACCAAATGCTTACTTTGATTCGCATTAGTACCATAATACTGGTTATAGGAGCCCATCATAGCAAGCACATTAGCTTCTTTAACCGCCGCTTCAAAGGCCGGTAAATATACTTCTCTTAAGGTGCGTTCATCCGGTTTAGCATTAACACCGGTGCGATTTAGCTCTTGGGTATTTAACGCATAATGTTTAACCGTCGCAGCAACATCATTGGCTTGAATGGCATTAATTTGCGGTACCACCAATTTGGCCGCTAAAATAGGATCCTCGCCCATATATTCAAAATTCCTGCCATATAAAGGTAATCGCGCCAAGTTAACCCCTGGGCCTAAAATAAAATCTTTTTTTCTGTCTCTGGCTTCTGCTCCTAATACTTGACCATGCAAACGAGCTATTTCAACATCCCAACTCGCAGCAACAGAAGTAAGGTGCGGCAAGTAAGTGGCATAATCATCAGTCCAACCAGCCGATGCCCATGTATGTCGCTCTATTTGATGTCTAACACCATGTGGTCCATCAGATAACCACATTTCAGGTATTCCCAAACGCTTAATCGCATTGACATGAAACTTACCACTGGCATGAGCCAAAGAAACTTTTTCTGCTAAAGTCATTTT
>JBAHZW010000120.1:0-10385 GCA_037132835.1 Colwellia sp.
ATTGGTATTGGTATTGGTATTGGCATTTTAATTTGAGGTGAGTAGATGAACCCCGCGGTCAGTGTAAAATCACTTTGCAAACATTATAAAGATGTTGTTGCAGTTGATAATGTTAGTTTTGAAGTGAAAACAGGTCACTGCTTTGGCTTACTTGGGCCTAATGGAGCAGGAAAAACAACCACCATTGAGATAATGGAGGGTATCATTAGTGCTACTTCAGGAGAGGTCCTTTATCAAGGACAACGAGTTGACCATCATATATCTCAGCAAATAGGTATTCAGTTTCAACATACCGCATTACAAGATTATTTAACGGTAAAGGAAACCCTTAAGTTATTTGCATCATTTTATGAAAACACTATTGCACAAGATGAGTTGATTGAGCTTTGTGACCTAGCTGAGTTTGTAAATCGTGATAATCGTTTGTTATCTGGGGGTCAAAGGCAACGTTTATTACTGGCTTTAGCCCTGATTAATGACCCTCAAATCATTTTTTTAGATGAGCCTACCACGGGTTTAGATCCCCATGCCCGTCGAAATTTTTGGGCATTAATTCACAACATCAAAGCGCAAAATAAAACAATTATTTTAACGACTCATTATATGGATGAGGCTGAGCAACTTTGTGATGATATTGTCATCATGGATAAAGGACAAATTATTGCACAAGGTACGCCACATCAGTTATTAAGGGAACATTTTGAAGATGTTTATATATACTTACCTCTCACGCAGGTTTCAAATGAACTCATTAGCACGCACGGTTGGAAAAAACTCATGGGTAGTATTGAAATCACCAGTAAAAATGTTGAGAAAACCTTATCGCTTTTGATGAAACTTGGCGTGTCATTAGAGGGTTTACATGTTAAATCGGCTAACCTTGATGACTTGTTTTTAAAGTTAACGGGTCACGCTTTACAGGTATCGTGATAAACGTACTGATATTTAGGTTAATGTTTGGTTAAGTGTTTAAGGGATATAATGAATTTAAAACGTTTTTTTGCTGTATTTAAAGCGCGAAATATTGAGTTTTTTCGTGATAGGTCATCTTTAGGGTGGAACTTGTTTTTTCCCGTGCTGTTATTAGTAGGCTTTTCAATTATTTTTTCAGGTGATGAACGACCTGCCTATAAAGTAGGTTTGCTTGGTGAGCAATCACAAGTCAGTGGCGTTGCCCAAGAGTCCCTTGATGATGGGTCTTTAAAAAGTGCTCAAGAAAAGCTTGTCCAATTACGCTTTATTGATTTTATTCACTATAAAAATGCACAAATAGCCAAAGATAAACTGAGTCACCATAGCCTTGATTTAGTGATTGATTTTGTCTCTCAAAAATATTGGGTTAATGAAGAGTCATCAAAAAGCTATTTAATTGAAAAAATATTCTTAGGGCAGCAGTCAGGGTTTGAACGCCTGCAAAGTACTGGTAAAGCCATTCGTTATATCGATTGGGTATTACCGGGGATACTCGGCATGAATATGATGTTTAGCTGCTTGTTTGGTGTTGGCTATGTTATTGTTCGTTATCGAAAAAATTCAGTATTGAAGCGCTTGAAAGCAACGCCATTATCTGCTTTTGAGTTTATTTCAGCGCAATTGTTTTCACGACTATTTATTGTCATGTTTATGTCAACGGTGGTTTATAGTGGTTGTAACCTGTTTTTCGACTTTTTTATGTTGGGTCGCTATATCGACTTATTCCTTATTGGCGCATTAGGGGCTTTTTGTTTAATTAGTTTAGGTTTACTGATCGCCTGTCGAAGTAAAAGCGATGAACTTATTGGCGGTTTATTGAATTTAACTTCATGGCCAATGATCATGCTGTCAGGTGTTTGGTTTAGTTTGGAAGGCTCACCTGAAGCGCTAAAAATTCTAGCTGATTTTATGCCTCTCACTCATTTAGTCGCTGGTGCAAGAGCCGTTATCACTGAAGGTGCCTCTCTGGGTGATATCAGCTATCATATAAATATCTTATTGATAATGAGTAGCATCTTCTTAACATTAGGCGCTTATCTCTTTAGTTGGAATGCAGAGCGGTAAACTTTCTGCTGTTGGGATTGAGAGCAACGAAGCAGAGTCTGTTTAACCCGAAAAAGTGAGCAATAGTTTAGTAAAATTAGTTTAAAGTAGAAATTTATGTCGCAATCTAGCCTTTGGCAAATACAGACAGATTCAGGTAACTTTGCTGAGCTTTGCAATGGTCTTTATCAGCGTGAAATTAGTCTTATTGCCAAAGAGCACTTTACCGATGCTCAGGCGGTGCAAGACCGTTTGAAAAGTTTATCCTATTACATCTCACGAACGGCTCATGCGATGACTCAAGTCATTGCCGATAGCCACTCGCCACTTTCTTTAGATTATCAAAATGCCAGTTGGTCAGCTAAGCAAAGCAAACAAAAATTTATCTCTGATCCAGAAACTGAACTTGAACAAGCAAAGGTTATCCATTGGTATTTACAAAAAGACATTTGTGTCGGACTGGTGGTGCCTGTCTTGTTGGTTGACCATATTACTCTTGATTGCATTGATCGCATTGATCATGATAGGCAACGGATACGAACGAATGTTGCGGGTTGGTTTTCATTGGCTGTGGACAAATCAATGGGTAAGGCCTTAGCGGAGAATAAACGTCTGCTTAAACCCAATAAAAAAATAATGACCTCAGCGTGTACTGGTCAATATTGGCAAGGTGGCACAAGGCAGCATCCTATTATTCCGTCGCTAAGAGAATTACTACTTTCCTGTGCTATTAATTGGACTGATTTCAAAAAAACTTTAGCTATTTAACTCTGCCTTGAGTTAGGTATAATGACAGTATTTTTAGCTCTTTATATAGGTTGTCATGCGCGTATTTACAGCAATTTTGCTGACACTATTGGTTTTACTTCAATACCGACTTTGGTTTGGTAAAAACAGCGTGCCTGATTACCTCGTATTAAAAGAAAATTTTGTTCACCAGCAAGAGACTAATGAAAAATTAAAGCAACGAAATAAGATACTTTTTGCAGATACCGAGGATTTAAAATTAGGTCTTGAGGCTATTGAGGAACGTGCTCGAAATGACTTAGGTTTGATTAAAGACAATGAAACATTTTTTCGTATTATACCCGTTCCATTAAATTAGTTATTTCTCAGAGCTTGTCAGCGCGTTGAAAATAAGTAGGATTTTTTGTCTATAGTCACGGCTATATAAAGGAATTCTGTACGATTATCGAAGTACTGATAAACTCCCAAAGGCCAAGTTTAACAGAGCGCAGCGAAAATCTAGGGCTTTCGGCCGAGATTTTTATAAGGCTTATATGCTACGTTATTGATTTCGACAAGGACGAACCATTATCTTCAATCGATGCCTTGCCTCTAGCTTTTTAAATCTCGCTGAGAGGAAAGAAACTTAGTGGAATTAATGGTATTAACCAAAAGATAACCACTCTCAAGAGAGAGGCTCATTGCAAACGCATAATTAACTTGTTTGTAATCATTAAATGAAAGGCAGGAAATCCTTTAATGGATAAAACAGAACAGTTTATCGCTATTGTACCCGCGGCAGGTGTTGGTAAAAGAATGAAAGCGCATTGCCCAAAGCAATATTTACGTATTCAGAATAAAACTATCCTTTACCATACGGTGATGAAGCTATTAAGCCACCCACTTATTACCAAAGTTATCATTGCTTTGAGCGATAATGATCAATATTTTAGTGAGTCTGGTTTAGCGGATAAAAAAGACATTATTCTTGTCACAGGTGGTGTTGAACGTGTCGATTCTGTGCTCAGTGCATTAAAAGCAGTAGATGTTTCCACTTATCCTTGGGTTTTAGTGCATGATGCCGCGCGCCCTTGTCTCAGTCTTGGCGATATTGACAAACTTATTAGGCAATGCCGAGATAGTGATTGCGGTGGTATTTTGGCTGTGCCTGTTCGAGATACGATGAAACGCGGCACTTGTGCTAAAGGTGGAGTTAATACTGTTGATAGTACCGTTGAGCGTGAGCAATTATGGCATGCTTTAACCCCTCAATTATATAAAACGGATGAGTTAACACATTCCATCGAGCTGGCGCTGGCTAATGATCTCAATATAACCGATGAAGCTTCAGCAATTGAGCAGGCAAACTTACCCAGTTTGTTAGTCACTGGCAGCAGTGAGAATATAAAAATAACTCAGCCAAGTGACTTGCTACTGGCTGAATTTTACATGAATAAACAATTGGTTAGCTAGAGGGGTGATGAGGTGCGCATAGGACATGGGTTTGATGTACATAAATTTGGTGGTCAAGGGCCTATTGTGCTCGGAGGAGTGACAATACCCTTTGAGCAGGGTTTTATTGCCCATTCTGATGGTGATGTCGCCATTCATGCACTCTGCGATGCTATCTTAGGAGCATTATGTTTAGCGGATATTGGTAATCATTTTCCTGATACTGATGGCCAATATGAAAACATCTCCAGTAGAATTTTATTACGTCATGTGGTGTCGTTAATGACAGAAAATGGCTTTGAGCTGGGTAATGCTGATATTACCGTTGTCGCTCAAGCCCCCAAAATAGCACCTCACTTATTAGCCATGCGCACTTGCTTAAGTGAAGACTTGCAAACAAGCATTGGACAAATCAATGTTAAAGCAACGACGACTGAAAAGCTGGGCTATACAGGGCGTAAAGAGGGTATTTCAGTACATGCGGTTGTTTTATTAACCCCGAGAGAGCAAGTCTTGCCACTTATTAAAGAGAGCCAACATATTTAGTTGACCTGACCGCTTGGCTTGTAAGAAAGGTTATTGCACACTTATTACCCGTTCCGCTAATTAGGTGATCTGCTTTAATCATAGAAAAAAGGATCAAGTACAGGCATTTATTTCAATAACGTGTTGTTCAGGACAATATGATCTAGCAGGGTCTAATAAGCGCTATCCAGACAGCGTTAATTATTAAATAAATAATGCAGTCCTTGGTGATTTTAATAAGTATAAATGTTCATATACTTCATGAGATTGGTATCATTAAATAATTTAAGAAGATTGATAATATGTTAATAGAAAACGCCTACTTGCACGGTAAACCTGAATCTACTGGGTTATTGCGAAGTCAAATAAGTGACTTTAAAGTTTATGAAAAACTGCCTTTTTTACCCTGCGGTGAGGGAGAGCACTTATTTGTTCATATTCGTAAAACAGGTGCTAATACCTTATTTGTTGCGCGAGAGCTCGCTAAATATTTTAAGGTTAAAGAGCAACTTGTTTCTTATGCGGGGTTAAAAGACCGTTTTGCCATAGCGGAGCAGTGGTTTGGAGTGCATGTACCGGGAAAGAAAGTATATAATTTAGACGACTTAGCGATTGAAGGCGTAGAGGTGTTGTCGTATCAACGGCATAACAAGAAATTGCGTACAGGCACATTACTGGGTAACGATTTTGAAATTATTTTACGCGAAGTAACGGCCATCAAAGCTTTCACCCAACGCTGGCAAGACATTGTTGCACAAGGCGTTCCTAATTACTTCGGTGAGCAGCGCTTTGGTATTGACGGGGGCAATATAGGACGTGCTTTATCTTTATTCTCTGGGCAAAAAGTAAAAGATAAGAAAAAACGTGGTATTTATCTTTCAGCAGCCCGCTCACATATTTTCAATTCAGTTCTCAATGAGCGTATTAAGCAGCAATGCTTTGACAAAGTTGCTGTCGGTGATGTGTTAATGCTATCAGGTACGCAATCGGTATTTCACCTTGATGAATTAGATAATACGATAAAGCAACGCTTTATTGATAAAGATATCGACATCACAGCACCTATGTGGGGGGCGGGAGAACTTATGACGACAGATAACCCGCTGACTTTAGAGCAAGAAGTCGCTGAAAAAAACCAAGCGTTTTGCCAAGGGCTACCACGCTTTGGTTTAAAGCAAGAGCGACGTCGTATTCGTTTAACGATACGTGATACCAGTATAGAACTGTTAACCGCTGAAAAAGATAATGCTGAAGGTGAAAACTCAATCAAGAACCCAACAAGCAGTTCAAGAGAAAACGCCATAAAAATCAACTTCTTTTTACCGGCGGGTTGTTATGCTACTACCATTTTACGTGAGCTGCTGAACTATCAGGATATGACCGCACGCATTGATAAAAGAGAGGCAAGTGGCCAATCTAACCAGCAAGATCAGATATAATTAGGCATAAATTATAAATAAACAACAGGTAACAATTAAGATGAAACTCGGATGAAAATATTACTTAGCAATGACGATGGTGTACACGCATTAGGTATTGAAGTACTTTTTGATGAACTAATAAAGTATTTCGACGTTAACGTAGTGGCACCTGATCGAAACTGTAGTGGTGCCAGTAATTCTTTAACATTACTCAACCCTTTACGCAGCGAACAATTAAAGAATGGCTTTACCTCGGTTCATGGTACGCCAACCGATTCAGTGCATCTTGGTGTTAGTCTACTTTATACTGATTGTGACTTAGTTGTTTCGGGCATAAATAAAGGCGCTAACTTAGGTGATGATACACTGTACTCAGGTACTGTGGCTGCTGCAACAGCAGGGCGGCATATGGGTATGCCTGCTATTGCCGTCTCTTTAGTGGGGCAAAGTGAGCAGCACTATCAAACCGCAGCGATTGTCACCGCCAAGATAGTTCAACGTTTATGTACTCACCCATTACCCGCAGATCAAATTTTAAATATTAATGTGCCAGACATTCCAATGACTGAATTAAAGGGAATACAAGTCACTCGTTTGGGTCACCGACACAAAGCGGAAAGTATGCAGAAAATGCAAGACCCATGGCAGCGTGATATTTATTGGTATGGTTTGTTAGGTAAAGAATTAGATGGTGGTGAAGGTACTGATTTTCATGCGGTTGCCAATGGTTATGCTTCGGTAACCCCGCTAACGGTAGATATGACGGCTCATCGCAGTATAGAAAATATTAAATCATGGCTTACGGGACTAAATTTTTAAGATGAATGGATGCACTTTATGATATCTCATCGACTAAGCGGAAAATCAAAGCGCAGTGGTGAGTTACTTGCGCAAAAATTACAACGAGAAGGTATTCGTAATACCGCCGTATTACAAGCAATAGCAAATTCACCACGGCATATTTTTATCCCTGAAATATTAGCTCATAAGGCTTATGACAATACCGCCTTGCCGATTGGGCAAGGGCAAACGATTTCACAGCCTTATATTGTTGCTAAGATGTCTGAATTACTCTTAGCAGAGGGGAGACCTAAAAGCATATTAGAGATTGGCACGGGATCGGGTTATCAAACCTCTATTTTGGCTCAATTAACCGACAAGGTTTTTTCAGTTGAGCGAATAAAAGCATTTCAGTGGCAAGCAAAGCGTTGTTTGCGCTCGATGGATTTACACAATGTAGCGATGAAACATGGTGATGGTTGGCAGGGCTGGCAAAGCAAGGGGCCATTTGAGGCTATTATTGTGACCGCAGCACCTGTTAGTGTTCCTCCTGCATTACTTAGTCAGCTTGCTGATGGGGGGCGTTTAATAATACCGATTGGTGAACAGACACAAATTTTAAAAATTATCACACGTGATGGTGATACCTTTAATGAACAACAAGTAGAGGCAGTACGATTCGTACCTTTAGTGCCTGGAGACTTATTGTAGTGAGAATTTTTTCAAGTCTTTATCAAGGGACTTTACGTTGGGCTAAGCATAAATTTGCACCGCGTCTTTTGGCTGTTTTAACGTTTTCGGAGTCAATATTTTTCCCTATACCTCCCGATGTAATGCTTGCTCCTATGGTGTTAGCTAAGCCTGAAAAGGCATGGTACTACGCAAGTATAACAACCGTTGCTTCAATTTTAGGTGGGGCTGTTGGTTACTGGCTTGGTTATTTAATGTTTGAACCTTGGATCCAGCCACTGATTATCGACTTTGGGTATCAAGAACGATTTAATATCGCCATTAGTTGGTTTAGTGAATGGGGGGTTTGGGTTGTTTTTATTGCTGGATTTTCTCCTATTCCTTATAAATTGTTTACGGTTAGTGCTGGTTTTTTGCACATGGCATTTATACCCTTTTTTATCGCCTCAACTATAGGTCGAGGATTACGTTTCTTTCTCGTCGCGGGACTGATCAAATGGGGGGGGAGTGCTATGGAACAAAAAATTCATCAATGGATTGATATTTTAGGCTGGGGTGTTGTTTTTGCTATTGTGGTTGCTTATTTTACGTTACGTTAAAAGGTATGAGTTTGCTGTTTAACTCTATAAATAGCCATATAATATGTACGAAAAAGGCATTTAAATCTCTTGTAGAGTATTGTTCATGAAGTTTTTTTGTTCCCTAAAAGATATCTTTTTTTACAGTGTATTGTCGATAACACTTTTCTCTTGCAGCAGCAGGGATACTCCTGCGCCTGTCTCAACTATTTATAGTGGCAGTGAGCGTGACAGGAGTGTAATTAAAGCCGCTAAGTACACGGTTAAAAAAGGGGAAACATTATACTCAATTGCTTGGCGTGCGAATTCAGATATCAGACATATTGCAAGGCTAAATAAGCTCTCTCCACCTTATAACATTTACCCAGGACAAACATTGTTTTTAGTGGATACCATGGTTCACAAAAGTACGAAGGCAAGTAAGGGCAAGGTATGGCAGCAAAAACCGAGTAAAAGCTCTAAAATCAACAAGAAAAATCATCAAAAAAATAGCCTTGCATCTGTAAAAAATCAAGCGTATGGTGCCAATGTAAATAAGGAAAAAACAGTACAAAAAACATTGCCAAAACCGAGTTTTTCTAAAAAAATAAAGCGATGGCAGTGGCCAGTAAACGGGAAAATTATCAAGTATTTCTCTAATAGCACACAAGGTAATAAAGGCATTGATATTATCGGCAGTCGGGGTACTAAAATTAGATCTGCTGCGAAAGGTAAAGTGGTCTATGCGGGTAATGCTCTTCGGGGTTACGGTAAACTCATTATAATAAAACATAATGATGATTACCTCAGCGCATATGCTCATAATGACCGCATCCTCGTTAAAGAGCAACAACACATTAACACCGGGGATATCATAGCTAACATGGGAGATACGGATGCCAATAAAGTGATGCTTCATTTTGAAATACGCTTTAGAGGGAAATCAGTTAACCCTGTTAAATATTTACCCCAAAAATAACCAGAGTCACAGTGGACAAATATTCGTTAAAATAAGCTTTGCAAATTTGGGAGAATAGCATGGTCATATTAAAAGAAGAACAAACTGTTGAATCGAAGGAAGACGTATCGTCAAGTCTAGACGCTACGCAGATTTATTTAAGCGAAATTGGATTTTCACCACTTTTAACCGCGGAAGAAGAAGTCTATTTTTCACGTCTAGCTCTTAAGGGCGACGAGGCATCACGCAAACGTATGATTGAAAGTAATCTACGATTGGTTGTGAAAATATCTAGACGATATAATAATAGAGGTCTCCCGTTACTTGACTTGATTGAAGAAGGTAACTTAGGTTTAATAAGAGCCGTAGAAAAATTTGATCCTGAACGAGGCTTTCGTTTCTCAACCTATGCTACTTGGTGGATACGGCAAACAATTGAACGGGCAATTATGAATCAAACCCGTACCATTAGACTACCTATTCATGTAGTAAAAGAACTTAATATCTATCTACGTGCTTCACGTGACTTAATTCAACAACTTGATCACGAACCTACGGCAGAAGATATTGCTCAGCATCTAGACATCCCTGTTGCTGACGTCAATAAGATGTTGCGCTTAAATGAACGTATTACTTCTGTCGATACACCTTTTGCAGGAGACTCAGAAAAAGCTTTATTGGATGTTATCGCGGATGACAAAAGTAACGGTCCAGAAAATGACTTACAATCTGAAGACATGAGCAAGAATATTGTTCACTGGCTAAATGAGTTAAATAGTAAGCAAAAAGAAGTGTTAGCGAGACGTTTTGGTTTACTTGGCTATGAAGCGGCAACGTTAGAAAAGGTGGGGCAAGAAATAGGGTTAACTCGGGAGCGTGTACGTCAAATTCAGGTTGAAGCGCTTAAACGTTTCCGTGATATTTTATCACAAGAAAACCTATCGATTGAGTCTATCTTTCAAGCCTAATTAAAGTAAAGCTCAATACTAAATTATATATATACCCGTTACCATTTAAAGTGCACTCTGCAACAGAGATTTTGATTGATAACGGGTATAGGTATTATTACCTTCTAAAACAAAAAAAAGCAGCAATTATATGCTGTTTTTATAATTTTAACCTAGGGGTTGTTGATCTTTCGCGGTTAAATTTTGTTCGAGCTAAAAGCGTTTTATTCGCGGCGAGTCGCGTGTAGCCTAGTCATTCTACGCAAACACGACTCAACAATGAAAAAAATGCTTTTAGCCGAATCTTTCAGAC
>JBAHZW010000078.1:0-18023 GCA_037132835.1 Colwellia sp.
GCTATCGACAGGCTAGTTCATCACAGTGATATTTATCAAATTAAAGGAGAGAGTTACCGTAAAAAACAGGCAATGAAAGCAAAAGCCAATACCGGCCAAGTTAATTGACGCCGACCGGACAAGTTAGTTGACGTCTGATAATCTGATAGTTACTTTCTAGAGGCAATTACGCTTCAGGAAAGTATTATTTCTGATCGGTTAAGTTTATTTCTTCACCACCAAGGTAATAAACCAGATTCAAAGAGCTTAAGTAAATTAATAACTTCAGTTCAGAAACACCATGAACACGAGCTATTTGTAAAAATTGATACTTGGAGAGGTGAGAGAAATAAGGCTATTCATGGACTTGTACGTTCTTCTCCATTTGATAATCCGATAGGGATAAACGCATTTGATAAGTTAGCAAAAGAAACGGCCATTGAAGGTGAAAAACTTGTTATGGAGATTGTTCAATGGTTTGATGAATATGTTTATGAAAAATTAAATGTTTTTCAGATAACACCTTGCGATATATATCGAGGTAATCAAGAACTATTAAGTTCATAGCGACTTTAAGAATTATTGTTATTTTATAATGTAGCTTCTGTTTTATAACGAATAAATCAGAAGCTAAATAATTTACTTTTGTAAAAAGTCTAATACTACTTCATGGTGATCTTTAGTTTTAAATTTATTGAATATATGCTCTAAATTTCCCTGTTCATCAATTAAAAAAGACGTTCTAACAACCCCCATATTCTCACGGCCCATGAATTTTTTTAATTGCCAAACATTATAGGCTTCACAAGTAGCATGATCTTCATCGGCTAATAATGTGAAGTTCAACTCTTGCTTATTGATAAAGTTAGTCAATTTTTTGGGAGTGTCAGGGCTTATGCCTAATACAACTACGTTTAATGCATCTAGCTCTGCTTTAGTATCTCTTAATGCACAGGCTTGTACCGTACAGCCAGGAGTAGAAGCTCTTGGATAAAAATAAATGAGAACTTTTTTACCTTCAAATGAATCTAAAGATATCGGTGAACCATTTTGATCTTGTAGTGTGAACTTTGGCGCTGCTTGACCTACTTCTAACATGTATTACTTTCCTTATTATCAATTTCGACATTAGTATAATGTGTTACTGCGTATTTCCCAACATATTAACTTGGTAACTTAGCTTGGTTTATTGAATTAACATTCTTAATTGATTTAACTCTGTCTTCAACTCTTCTGTTTTTAACCGTTCTTGTTTTAGCATGTTCTCATAGTTACTTCTAGCATCTGACATGCGTTGTAAATTGGTATTTAATTGTTTAATTTGTTTTTCATTATCGGTACACTTTGTAAACCAAAAAACAAGTTCTCGCTTTGCATTATCAAGCTTTTCTTCGAGTACGCTCACGGGATCAATTTTTACTAGATTTTCGACTGTTTTGGTTTTTAGTTGTTTTCTATGTTCTTTAATTTCATGTAATTTTTGACCTGGCCAAACTCTATTGCTAATAGCATTTCTATGTAAACCTGTGATCCTTGAAAGCTCTGCAATAGTCGCTGATAGAGTAGGGGTTTGATGGATTTTTTCCATAGCTAAGTGAAGTAAGTCTGTGTTCTTTTCATAGTCACTGCTATTTTTTTCATCAAAAGCATTATTCATTTAATAATTTCCTCCCCAAGCAGCTCTAAAACACTTTTAGCTTCGTTTATAACTTCCTTGATTTGTTCTATATTATTTTGGTAAGTAGGATTGTTAAGGTTTGCTAGATTGGTGAGATAAACCTCTCGCCAATGAGGGACATTAGCTTGGCTCACAATTGCATTTGAACATCTAATAGGGTTGCACTTTAAAGAACCAATACAAGGAAGGCTCTCATCAGTACTGTCTGAGCCATAGCAATAACCTAAACCAACGTTAATAACGCCTATTCCTTGCTCAGCCATGGCCTCAAAAATATCTTCTCTAGAGTAACCTGACGCCATATAGCCTTCAAAAACTTGTTTTAAGCGCTCTTTATGTTCAGATGCTTTACCTCCGAGGTAGGTCCCATCCGGATCTGCAGTAGCTTTAATTACTTCAATTTCAGATTTTTTTCTGAGTTTTTGACCTGTTTGACTCTCCACAAGAAGATCAGCAATACCACCATAACCGATAGTCACATCGCTTGTTGAACCGCGAGAAAGATACTTATCTATAGTATTAACTAAATGTTTGAGCTGAAAGGAGATCAGTGGTAATCCTGCTTCGAGTCTATAAAGTTGATAAGCTAAAGTATGCCTCATCATGTAATTACTAAACCCAAGATCGTCTTCTGGGGATACGAATTTAATAAATGACTTTAGTTGGTGGCATATTGATACAGAATTCACAGGTAACTCTTCATCATCAGGCCTTTTTGTTTGAGATGATGAAAATATTGTTTTCCTTTGTGTAATAGTACTTATAACGGATAAAGCTTTTATCGCATCTTTCATTATTGGTATAACAACCCATTTATCATCAAATAGCCCCTTTGTTAGACTGTCCGTACCTTTTAAAACATGCCCCTGTAATAGAGTGTGAGAACCTTCAGTGATCAAGCAATTTTCTAGATGTAAAAATGCTAATTCTGATGGTCGCATTCCGGTGTACTGTCCGATGATATATTTAGCGGCGTTGGTAACAAGATAAATATGTATATAAATTTGATTTAAGTTGCAATTTTCATTCGTTTTCTTAGAAATATAAGCTGACATGACATGGGTGCTAAACTTGTTTTGTGAGTTTTTTAATATACTAGGAAATTCATATTTTTTTGATATAAACTCTTCAGAGTATCCTGCACTTAATAGCCTGTAAGCACGATACGCGTTGAATGTTTCTTTATTTACACCTGCTTCTTTACAATAATATTTTGTACTGAATGAGCTATATTTTATTATAGTACTGTCAGTAACTTCTTCGTTAAGAGTAACTAGAAAGTCGTTAATAATTAAGGAAGCTGTTCTTACTAATTTTTCAAATACTAAATTGGGTATTACTTGTTGTTTCGTTCTTTTTTTTGGAAGTATTTTCCAATTAAAATTATCAGGTTCAAAAGCGGGAACCGTCTCACCTAAAATATAATTTGATGTATGTGGGTTGTGGATATATGAAATAAATTGTCTTAAGTCATCATTGTAAGCATTGTTATGGACTGTTGCCGCTTTCCTGTAATCATCAGCCGTAATAGAACAAAGGGAGTAAACTGATTTTTTAATATACTCTTTGCCAAAATTTTCTTCAAGAGCACAAAATAAAGTATTTAATAGTCTACATCCTGATTTGATATGCCCTATCAGAGTATTTGGAGCTAATCTTTTGACATTGGGTTTTCGTGCTTTTTTTCTATTGTCGATGAATATATCAGGTGTCAATAAAGCAAACATCATTATACATTTTAGCTCAATAATAATTGACTCAGGTATATTCTCGAATTTTTGAAAGTCTATTGTGAGTTTACTACCTCTAACATTAGGGGATACATTTGGATAGTCCTGATTAAAATCCCATTTTTTATCTGAAAATATTGATAGTTTAGTTACTTTTATATTAAGTAACTCAACAAGGTAGCTAGGGGGTTTAATTCTAGTATTTATGGACTCATTAGGTATGTTAGTTGGTAATAATATTGATATTCTATTTCGGCTAAACTGCTTTAGAATGTTTAATATATATACTGTTGTTTTATTCTCATACATTATTAGCCCCTAATATATTTCAGTTGTTTCAACGTACAAAGATAAAATTTCAGCTTCATATAACTCATCAATATCGAAGTTAGACTTACCCTTATCTGTTATTTCATTTATTAATTCTAAGTTAGTGCTAATCACCTCTCCAAAAGGTGTATCCAATATTCTGGTATTCTGAATCTTCACAAGATAATCTCTTTTCATTGCAAATAATTTAGGAAGATCAGATTTTGTTATAATAACGTTAGGGCAACTTAAACACATATTGTATGTACTGCATGGTTTGCCAGGAGTGTAGCTGGTAAGTTTTTTAACTGACTCAGGAGGATTGAATATATTTTTACAAGTAGCAAAAGGGGTTGATAGCATCACTTCAACGTTTTTTTTATTTTTATTTTTAGCTTTAGGTACAGCTAGGTTATTTTTATAGTTTGAAGTATGTGCATTAATATGAATTTGTATAAGTTTTTCTTTTATTTTTTCTCTTGAAATATTACTGAAGTCTTGAATGTCAAGGTATCTCATTGTTGTGTATAAATTTTTATGCCCTAAAAGTAATTGGATTTCTCTAATGGAAACTCCTTTATCGATTAGTTCACTTACAAAAGTTGGTCTAAATCTAGTTGAAATCAACCTCGTATCCACATTATCTTCATTTTTTAATTTGTATTTTTTAGAAAATGTAGAAAATCCTTTATGCATAGCTTGATTAGGCAGACTCATTAATTTTCCATTTTTTTTTGAAAATAACCAAAGTTTATTTTTGAGGTCATTGCTAGCATGTATCCTAATACTCGATGTCAACTTAACAATCGTATCGAATATATTTTTAACTTCCTGTCCCTGCTTATTTGTGAGCCACTGTAAATTAGCTTTAAAAATGTCTAAGTGATACTCTTTTTCACCGTTTGAGCGTTCTTTCCAATAGCGAATACATGGCTTTCCTGATGCGGGATGTTTTTGAATGAAGTCGTCTATTTCTAACGTAGCAATTGATTCGATATTCATTCCTGTTATTTGAAGAAACCTTAATAAAAAAGGGATTAAATGATTGATTGTTACCCTTGATAATACTCCCCAGGACTCATATACATCATGGTGATATTTGTTGTGTGATTGAATTATTCTATAAAGTAGCCTAGTGTATTTGCTTTCATTAAAATCGATTGAATTTAAAGTTGCCTCGCAATTTAAATTATTTTCAAAAATCCAGCGAGCGTCACCTAATGTATATTTAGCGAGAGGTTTGTTTATTCTTATCCCTGCGTTGTCAAATACAGGCCTTCCGTCCCCTGATTTTTTGTACTCTGACATTAAACTTTTTACGTGTTCAATTTCTGAAGTAATAGCATTGTTAATATCTGTTCTTTCACTTTCTGAATAGGGTTTGTATTTGTTTGTAACTCTGTCGTTATAACTGAAGGCTGAAGATAAATAAAACCTTTTAAAATTAGGAATATTTAATGCTTTAGCTCTATTTAATATGTTTTTGAAAGTAGTTTGTAATACATTAGCAAAACGATTATTTAAATTGCCTTCTATCATTTGCTCTTCTAGATACTTGTGGAATCTATTTAAAGTAAATTCATCTAGCCAATCTGTTAGTCGGATAGGTTGATTACCGAAATCAGCTTTGATAAGGATAGTGACGTGCTTAAATACACTTCGTACATCTTGTTTATAAGAATGACTAACTTTTGTGAGCATATGTTGCGCGAACAAGTGCTTTAGCTGTATATAAGGCTTTTTAGGCGTCGGTTCAACTAGATCAGCTTGTGAGATAATAGGTATATCGCTCAACTCATCCCATTCAGCTTTACTCTTTTGTATTTTTACTTTACGAGGTGAAAAAATTTCGGGTAATAGACCATTAATGATACCAAGTTCATTGAGGTTATTATCTATTTCTTCTATAACAGGTTTAAAATATAGGCTTGAATAATCTTGAAAATCAAACCTACTAAGAACTGATTGAAAATATATCCCCTTATTTTCTTTAATATGCTCTATTTTGGCTGCTGTAGAGAGGTTTCTGAACCAGTATAACGCCCTTATACGGAAGTTATTTATTCTGATAGATGCATTTATATCTATTAGCCCCATGACTATCATCTTATCCATTAGAGGTTTTAATTCATTACTATATTTATTAACACTCGTGAAGTTAAATCCAAAATTATCATCTCTCCACTTTTTTGAAGGTAGCATTGATCCTATTTTTCCATAAAAAGATGCGTTCAATAATTTATTTTCATTTAACACTAGTTTGGATACTTGATATTGAATTCTAGCTCTAGTGTCTAGTTTACTAGGGTAGTAAAAATCTATTATTTTTAAATTGTATAAGTCTTTATTTATTAGGTCTTGCGCTTGAAGTATTTCAAGGGTATTTAATTGAATATTCTTAAAAATAGGGTGGCATTCTCTCAAGTTTATGCAGAGATCTTTAATGGGAATTAATAATTTATCTGTTAATGATAATTTTTTATACCAACCTGTGATTTGTAGATAATCATTATTTGTCAAAGCAGAGCAGGCTGTAGTAATCTTATTCTCAATTTCTCTCATTTTTTATCCCCAATAGATATTTTCAATTGGGTTTTCTCTTTAAGTCGTAACATTCTCATTGCTTTGGTTGATATTTCACCACTGCTATCTTTCATTGATTTATATAGTTCTATTGGAATACGAGTGTACATCTCTGTCGTACTCAAGTAGGAATGACCTAATGACTTCTGAACAACGGCAAGCCTATCAACATAGTTTTCACCAAGATCTGTTGATTGTAATAAATCATAGGCATATCCATGACGTAATTTATGAGGAGAGATTAACTTATTAATTTTGTCTTTTTTAATAGCTCGATGTGAAAGTCTCTCAAGAAGTTTTGACAAATTTTTTGCTGTAAATGGGGAGCCATTTGAATTAAAAAACGCGGGTGTTTGATCAGATTTTCTGTACTTCCTAGAGAATTTTTTATAGAGGGGTGATGCGTGATAACTTATTACACGTTCAATGGTTGATCTACTTATTAATGACATACGTTGCTTATCGTTATTATGCCTTCCTTTTTTTCCTTGAACCAAAAAGAGTGAATAAGGAGAATTAATTGGATCATCACTTTTTCTTGCTATTAATTTTTGACTATTAAAATTCCATGCATTTATTATATCTTGCCTACTTATTGCTTGTATTTCAGAACGCCTAATTCCTGTATCGAAGATAAATTGAAGAATTAAGCGCTCACGCTCAGAATTTGTTAACTCAATTAACATGGTTAATTCATCAATAGTACAAGATGTTATTATTTTCTGTTTTACTGGTCCGCTAAGTAAACCAGCTTCATATGGACTGTTATGTATATGAGCATCTCGAAGTTCTTGGTCTTGATATAAGTATCCATGAATAAAAGCCTGAAATGTAGCATCCCTATTTCTGATAGTTGCACTTGATAGTTTATTCATTGTTTTTAAGCTAACTAAGTATTCTTCTATTACATATTTACCGACGGTTAAATATGGTTCGTCAGCAGGGATGTTTTTGAATTCATTTCTATTTCGTAAATATAAAAGAAAGTAAATAAGGTTTTTAGCGTAAGTCTTAGCTGTAGCTGGGCTTATTTTATTGTTTTTTAAGTTATAAGAAAGGAAAGCTGATATTAGCGGAAGAATCTTAAAATTTACATCAAAGACGACAACTCCAGTAAAGTTGTGTCGCTTGATGAGAGCAATACCATTGTCTTCATTTAATAATGAGTTTTTCAGATCAACCTCTTCATCAAAAGAGATATAATAATCCATAGTATGCATATAAACGGCAGAGTTCCTTTAATTATAAAGTAATGTGCAGTTTATTAGTGTAGTAGTAAAATTGAGGGGAGGGGGGATTTTTAGAACATATTTAAAGCGTAGGGTGCAGAATATTAATGGGGGTATAAATGTATGCCATCATATTCTCGACCCATAAACTTCTTTAAGCCCCAAACGCCAAATTGATCGGCTATTTTGTGGTCAACGTCAGAGAGTAAGGAGAAGTTTAACTCGTCACGTTGGCAAAATTTAGTTAAGCGTTTTACTTCATCTGGACTAATACCAAATACTACCGTATTTAATGCTTCAAGTTCGGCCTTAATATCACGTAAGCCTTGTGCTTGCACAGTACAACCCGGTGTCATGGCTTTAGGATAGAAGTATACTAATACTTGTTGTTTGCCAATATAATTAGCTAATGACACCGTTTCCTCTTTATCATTAGCTAGGGTAAATAGTGGTGCTGTATCACCAACGGTTAGTGTCTTCATTGTAAACTCACTTATGATTGTTTTTGGAAGGTAATTTTTTAATCTTGCTTACTCTAGGCGTCAGCTTACAACAGACTAGCATTTGCTTTTTTAATAAAACCTTGAATATTTGATTGTTGACAAAGTGCTAAAAAATCATGCTCTAGCTCATCAAAGCTAATTTTTTCTGTTAAAGAGAATAAAATATTGGCGCTCATCTGGTTGGTTTGAAGGTCTATTGCTGATTTTAATGAAGAAATATCTATTTTACGCGTTGCAAAAAAGGCCGTTATTGATTTTAAGATACCCGGTTTATCTATACCTGAATATTCAGCTTGGTAATGCTTAACGAGATCAAAGGTTTTGTGACCAGACGTGCGCTTCATCATCGTGATGAGATCTAAGCTATGGGCAATTTTAGGTATTCTCATTTCAATTTTGTTAATGGCTTGAGCATCGCCATTGAGTAACATGATAAAAGTAAATTCTGAGCCGAATATCGCCATCCGACTATCTAAAATATTGCAGCTGCATTCACTTGCTAATTTAGTTAATTCACTAACACAACCGGTTCGGTCTGCTCCCATTGCTGTTAGCACTAAATATCGAGACATGTATAACGCCTAAGTAACCAATAAAGCATTATTATAACCGATCAAGATTAAAGTTGGAATCATCTTACATTTTTGTGGTCATATCACTTGTGTTTGTAAAATCAGGCAAGTACCATGGGGCGCATTGTTTATCCTTGTCTATCGTTAGTCTATTTTTTAGTGAGCTTAGTCGGGTGTTGAGTGTCAATAACCTAAGCCGCAGGAGTTTTAATGAGTTGTAGAGTATTTTATTTATCATTGTTAGCCTTATCACTAACCGCTTGTGGTTCAATTAATAATAAACAAGCGTTGGGGGATTTTGATTATCAAAATTACCCGGAAGCTCATGGACTCTTTATTCCGACTAATTTAGATAAGCCAAGGCAATCAAAGGACTTTTTTGTCACCAATAACATCAATCTTCAAGGCCCCGTTGGTGAATATATGGATATTAGAGCACCTTCTCTGGTTATGCCCGTTGCTGCTTCATCGCGTGTTGTTGATGAATCAGGTATTGCGATTATTTGGTTTGATAAAGTATTAGAAGACCAAGACCTATTGAAGCTAATTGAAGATATTGTTAAAGAAAAATTAGCTGAGGATGGGGTCAGTTACACCTATATAGCAGAAGATACTGAGGTGACGCTAAGTAAAGTCATTGAAGGTTCAACCAGTTTAAAAGAAACCAGCATTGAGCGTGAAGGCATTAAAACTGCCATTATTGAATCAGGTTGGTATCACAATGAAGTAGAAGACGGTTGGATTTTTACTGAGATTGAGCTTTCTAAAAGTATACGTTTTCGCTTCCAGTTATTATCAAAGTCTCATGGACGTAGCACCTCTTTGCGTGTTTCCTTGATCGACTTTATACAAACAGATGAAAGTGGCGGTAGTCGAACGATAGATCCTATTGATAAACAGCGAGCTGAAAAAGCCATGTTAAATGAGTTAATTGCTTCTGTTGACTATACCTATCGTGTTAAACAGCATGAAAATAGATTAAAGCGTGCTAATCAAAAATTGGTGACAATAGGTAAAAATATTGAAGATGAAGATGCTTATGTTATTGAATTAGGTCTAGATGACTTATGGGATAATATGCCGCTATTTTTTGAAAAACACGGTTTTACTATCACGGATCTTAATGAAGAGAGAAAAATTTACTATGTAGACTTTATTAAACCTGATGTTAGTGTTTGGGATACTATTTGGGGTGACGGTGCACCTGTTCTCGATGTGAGTGAAACAAGTTATCAGTTTGACTTAGATGCACTAGATGAGGTTAACCATAAAACTTCAGTAACTATCTATAACGCAAATGGCGCACCACTGAGTTTAGAGACATTAGAGAGAGTTTTTCCAGTCATGGCAAAAGGCCTATCATTTATAAATGTGTTTTAATACCATATATAAAATTCACCTTACTTTCTAGATATAAAAAAACGCCACTTGTTGGCGTTTTTTTATGTCTGTCATTCAGCGTGCTTATATAGCCATCAGTTTTATTTATGTTTCTTTATAGAAGGCATTTTATGATTGTTTTTATTGTTTCTTGGCAGGGTTTCAGCTAAATCATTTAAACTTTTCTTACGCATTTTTTGTTTTGAGTTTTTTTGGACGGTACTCAAGTTACCTATGATGATAGCTAGCGCTATCACTATCATAAAAACAGCTAACCAATTATCCACAGCAATTCCTCTTATTCAATCTATTCTGTTCATACACTAGCAAATGTTGCCAATTTTAATAAGTTTATTTCTTCTCAACGGTATTTAAATGGCTTAGCATGGAAGTCTTATAAACCATCCTTTGGGCGTTCACTTGCGCTTCGGTAATAGCCCAAAATTATTTTAAAATAGTATAATTAAGGCTATTTGTTCTCAAAACGAGGAAAAGCTCTGACTTGGAACTAACTTAATGTCGTTGGACTAAGTATAACATTGCTTGGCGCAAGACAAACATTGTTAATGTAGCGCTTGGTTATGTCATCTAAATGATTAAGAATTATCTCTTTACCTAAGATACTGCTTTTTTTTAAGGTGCGAGCTAATAATTCAATATTGAACGCTTGCTGAAAATGTTGTGCTAATGGCAAGTAAGATAGATGCCAAGGCTCTTGGGCAACCCCCCCTTGAAAACTCGCATAGGGAAAGTAAAAGCCAAACAGGTGTGCGTGTTGATTAAGCCAAGTAGATAACATGGCCAAAGGTCCTTGTTCACTATATTCCCATGGCTCAAGCTGTAATTGATAACCTTCCATTAATAAGTTTGGCGCATAAACGTCAATATCACATCCCCAGTGGTGCCGACTAGCGCCGGGGAGAGCCGAATAAAGTAAAATACTATGCATGAGCTGAAGAGGGGATAAACTTGCAGGAGAAATAACCTCTCCTGCGATATTCTTAAGGGGGGTTTTACCTGAGAATTTGTTATTCCATAACTGCAGTTGTCGATCAAAAGTTCTAAAACCACTGGCGACTTTTAACTCTATGCCATCATTGTTAGCCGCGGCAACTAAAGCATCAAAATCTTTTTTCATGGCATGGTGAATAGAGACACCGCCATGCAATAAGCAAAGGTGTTTATCGGTTTTTCCAAGTACTTGCTCTGTACTTATTTGTGGTGTATTTGCTTGTTTGTTATTTTGCATTGCAATGAAGCCTATTACTTTGCTTAAAAGTCTTAGTTATCCGTAGGTTTATATGTACATAAAACGTTAACTAAACAATGATAATAAATATCAACAAGCTTTTCTAAATCGCCACAAGACACTGATTCATTTACTTGATGTATCGTTGCATTACATGGCCCAAGTTCAATCACTTGGGCGCCCGTCGGTGCTATAAATCGACCATCAGAGGTACCACCAGATGTTGAAAGCTGAGTTGCTTGACCGGTAACTGACAATATGGCTTGGCTAACTGCATTTAAAAAGCCATGTGCTGATTCAATATGTTCAGTAATAAAGGGTTTTCCGTTAAAAGTCCATTTTATATCGTAATCAAGCTGATGTTTGTTAAGAATAGATTCTACTTGCTCAACGATAATTTGATCAGTTAATTCAGTACTATAGCGTAAATTAAATAAGGCGGTAATATGACCTGGCACAACATTGGTCGCGCCAGTACCCGCATGAATGTTTGAAAGCTGAAAGCTGGTGGCAGGGAAGTAATCATTACCGTGATCCCACGTTCGCTGACTTAGTTCTGTTAAGGCGGGCATTGCTAGGTGAATAGGGTTTCTTACATGCTCAGGGTAGGCAACATGTCCCTGTTTACCTTTAATGTCAACTTCAGCTGTTATAGAGCCTCTGCGACCATTTTTTACCACATCTCCGACAGTATTGGTGCTTGAGGGCTCACCCACAATGCAGTAGGTGATTTTTTCATTACGTGCTTCTAAGGTATCAATTACCTTCGTGGTACCATTGATAAATGGCCCCTCCTCATCGCTGGTTATTAGGTAAGCAATAGAGCCTTGATGATCTGGATGATCTTGAATAAAACGCTCGGTCGCGACTATCATTGCTGCGAGACTACCTTTCATATCTGCAGCGCCACGACCGTATAACATACCGTCAATAATTGTTGGCTCAAAGGGGGGCGTATTCCATAATTCGAGATTACCTGCGGGCACAACATCGGTGTGGCCGGCAAAGCAAAACAGCAAATCATTGTTTAGCTGATCCTTTTGCTTCGTTCTTGTGCCGTCACGACGAGACCAAAGGTTGGTGGTATCTGCAAAAACCATAGACTCGTTGGTAAAACCGATTTTTGCTAACCGTTGTGCCATCAATGTTTGACAACCTGCATCTTCAGGCGTAACTGATGCTTTAGATATAAGTGCTAGGGCCAGTTTAATTACTGCGCTTTGAGCTTTTTCTTTGCTTTGACTCACAATAAATACCTATCTTACGTTGAATTTTTTTACGCTTGGTTGGCGAAAATACTCTGGTATTGTTCCGCTTTAAAACCTAAGTTGAGTGTGCCATTTAAGGGTAATAATGGTCTTTTAAGTAAGGTTGGTTGCTCAAGTACGGCAGCAAATATAACGTCATCTGTTAAGTTGTTTTTTATTTCGTCAGGCAGATTACGAAAGGTGGTACTCCGTTTATTCAATAATAAAGACCAATCACTTTGGCTAACAAAAAGTCTTAATAATTCTGTTGTTAATGGTTGTTTCTTAAAATCATAAAGTTGATGTGTTATGTTGTTTTCTTCAAGCCATTTAGTCGCTTTTTTCACGGTGTCGCAGTTTTTAATACCGTATAGAGTGATCATATCGAAGGGGTGCCCAACTATCCATTAATTAAGGCTTAAGATAATACCAGAAACGATATGTTATACCAGTCCCATTCAAGGTATTCGAATACCAAGTACAATAACGTTTTGCTCATTTTTACGGGATAAAATACACTATGGCTTGGTTGCTCTCAATCCTAACAAAAGTAAGCTGTTCAAAGTTCAACAACAAGTATATAGCCTTTAAAAATTAATGTAGGCTTAAATATAACCAAGCTATTTATCCGTAAATCATCTATATTCAGTGTGTTTTCAGTAATCTTTTTTTTAGCTAAAACTCTTGTTTTTATTGTTAAATCTCTGCGAGGTTTACTTAATTAGATTTTTAGTTATTATTATGATGGAACATAACCACTGAATTTCTAATGTTTGGGCTTAGCCATTTTTCATTCGTTATATTTATGATTAAATATACTCGGTAATCTTAACGAAATAATAATATTAATTCCTTGCAGGAATTTCAGTAATACACTTTTGAGTTTATAAAAGGAATGTCATGTCTAAACTTACTCGGTCAACTCAGTTAACAAGCTTATTTATTGCCTTATTTATCAGTCACATGGTTTTTGCCAGTGAAGATAATAGTGAGCAAGATAAAACGGTGACTGCTAGTCTAGATCCAGCGACCAGTAAACAACAAGCCAGCAGTGAAAAAAATGCTGTTGAAGCGCATAAGCTCTACCTTACACCCATACCTGTTATTGGCTACAACCCTGCCAATGGAACTATTTATGGTGTCGGGGCTTCGGCCAGCTATTATTTTGGTGAGCCAAAAAACACCAAGGTCTCAAATATGATTGTAGGATTGGCTAAAACCACGCTAGGACAAACCATTTCCTTATTCAAAAGTACCGCTTTTACCGCAAATAATGGCTGGGCTTTATTGGGAGATTGGCGTTATCTTGATACCTCACAACCCACTTATGGTTTAGGTACGGGCCCAGACTCTTCTAAATTGATTACTAGCGGTCAAGAATATACGGTGGATGATGATATTTTTTCTGGCACCTATGACGAAAATCAGATGATGGAATTTAAATATTTTCGTTTTTATGAAACGGCATTAAAACGTATTCACGGTGATTGGTATGTCGGTCTTGGTTATCATTTAGATTTTTTTGAAGACATTAAAGATAACTTGCTTGATTTAACCAGTAACGAAAAAGTGCTTACCTCACATTATACGTATAGTATGCTCAATGGTTTTGATGCTACGGGTTATACCTTATCGGGGGTCTCAATGAATGTAATGTTCGACAGTCGTGATAATGGCATCAACCCAAGTAAAGGCCAATACGCCTTAGCCACCTATCGCTATAACCCAGAGTTTTTAGGCTCAGATCAAAAATCGAGTACCTTATGGCTAGAGTACCGTAAGTTTCATAATTTCACCCCCGGTGAAGCCTATCCGGACGTGTTGGCTTTTTGGACCTTTGGCAATTTTGTTACCAGTGGTAGTGTGCCATATATGACACTTCCCGCCACGGGTTATGATCAATACGCCCGTAGTGGCACCGGTTATATTCAAGGGCGCTTTCGTGGTGAAGATTACGTGTATCTTGGTTTAGAATACCGTAAACACCTTACTTCCTTATGGGGAGTTCCAATCGGCGGTGTGGCACAAATTAATGCTTCAACGGCGAGTGCTAGCGGCCCTAATAATATTAACGTAGGCAAGTACATTAAACCTGCTTTCGGTATCGGGTTAAGGTTTATGTTGCAGAAGAAAACGGGGACTAACTTAGGGATTGATTTCGCTAAAGGAACTGACGGTGCCAGTGCCTTGTATGTGCGTTTGAACGAGAACTTTTAAGTATTAAATTTAACCAGTTAGCAAGATAAAATAGTAGCATTATTCAAATTAAGGACAAACCATGAACACTACATTATCGCTCATTACGGTGACGGTTTTATTGGCATTAAGTGGCTGCAATGAGCCGCAAAGCGTTGCTCAAAAAGATCAAGCGCATGCTAAAACCGTTAGTCAAAGCAGCAGCATAAAAAAAACAGATGAACCGGTCGAGGCTAGCGCTGACACGATCAAAGCACAAGAAAATAATGCGCCATCAAATCCACTCAAAAATGCCTATTTTGGTGAAACGCATATGCATACTAAATACTCTTTAGATGCCTATATTGGTGGTAACCGCATGAGCCCGCTTGATTCTTTGCAATTTGCTCAAGGACAAGAAAAAATCATTAATGGCGAAAAACATAAATTACACCGTCCATTAGATTTTGCTGCCACGACAGATCATGCCGAATATATTGGTGAAATGTATACTACCTTTGAAACGGAGGCGGTTGGCCATAACAACGAAACATTGGTTGAGTTACGAGGTTTGACCGAATATAAAGAGCAAATTGCTTGGTTTATTAAATATGTTATTAAAAGTAACCGCGGAACGACCCCAAAACATCCACCTTTTTATACCGGATCTGAAAGTACTAAGAGTGCTTGGCAAATAATATTACAAGCCACCAAAGATGAATATAAACCGGGTGTTTTTACTACCTTAGCCGCTTTTGAATGGAGTAGTGCACCTCAAGGTGGCAACTTACATCGCAATATCATTTTCAGAGATATGGTGGTACCCGAACAACCAATGAGCTATATCGATATCAACCGTGAAGATGATCTCTGGCTATGGTTGGCTGAGCTGGAAAAGCAAGGCAGTACCGTGTTGGCTATACCGCATAACTCTAACGCTTCAAAATTGAATATGTTTAATCCTAATGATGCTAAAGGTCAGCCTATTACCAAAGAGTATGCCGAGCTGAGAAGTCACTTTGAACGTACTATTGAAATGATGCAAATTAAAGGTAACTCAGAAGTGCATCGCAGTTTTTGGCCTGCGGATGAGTTTGCTGATTTTGAAAATGCAGACTCAATAGCAAAATTTAGTGGTCGTGTTTTAGATAAACGTAACTTTGTTCGCTGGGGCGTTATTGAAGGTCTGAAACATTATCAAAACCTAGGAGTTAATCCGTATAAATTAGGTTTTAATGGTGGAACTGACAGTCATAATGGTCAAATGGCGGACGTTGCCGAAGACAATTATATTGGTGGTCATGGCGCTGTGGATAATACGCCAGAGCTACGGAGGACAGGACAAGTACCTGAGTGGATAGATGCCATAGATGAAAGCATTGGCTCTATTACCGGCGTATGGGCAACAAAAAATACCCGAGGAGAAATTTGGGATGCCCTCTATAACCGTGAGACCTTCGCTACTTCTGGTCCGCGCATTCAAGTACGTTTATTTGCGGGAGAGCACTTAACGGCTGATCCTCGTGATATCAAAGCCATGGTTAAAGAAGGTTATGAAAAAGGTGTACCTATGGGCGGCACCATTATCGGCAGCGATGCGGCACCAACCTTTACCGTTTGGGCGGCTAAAGACAGTATTGGTGCTAACTTAGACCGTATTCAATTGATTAAAGGTTGGGTCGATAAACAAGGTCAGCAGCATGAGAAAATCATCAATGTTGTTTGGTCTGATAATCGACCTCAGGACAAAATGGGGAATTTAGCTAAAGTAGGTAATACCGTTGACTTAACGACGGCTAAATATACCAACACCATTGGCTCAGTGATGTTGATGGGGAGTTTCACGGATGACGAATTTAACCGTGAATTACCCTCGCTATATTATGCTCGCGTTATTGAAATACCGACACCACGTTGGTCAACTTTTGATGCGGTGCGTAACAACTTACCGTTATTAACCAATGTACAAGCCACAATTCAAGAGCGCGCTTGGAGCTCACCTATTTGGTTTACCCCCGCGCAACAGCAAAAGGTGCAGTAGTACAGATGTTTTTACGGACATTAAACAAGAGTATATCTATTGCGATACTCTTTGTCTTTATGGCGTTGCTGTCCTGTTCGGCCAACGCCAATAAAATTCAATTAGCTTATATACATATTGAAGCGGTGCCTACTGATGTTATTGCCGAAGAGGGCAGTGCGACAAGTAGCACTAAAGTGCAATACCAAGTTATGTGGAAGCAGCCGAGTAACTCTGGAGGTGCTTCGCTTACTTTACAATTTAGTCAAGCGGTCAAATTGATAGCTAAAGCAACACCGATATTACTCAATGGTAGCAATATTGAGTACTTCACTTTAACCGCGCCACAAGGCTTAGCTAATCAAAGTATTACGCTTGTTAATTTAGAAAAAACCACGACTGAAGTCATGGTAAAGTTCACCGGCAGAACGAGTGAATACTCCGTGCGTTTAACTCCGTCAAAACCAAGTTACACCTTTAAAGCCAAGCCATCATCTTGGCAAACGGTAAAAAGTTATACTCTGTTTGGCATTGAACATATTCTTGAAGGTTATGATCATTTATTATTTGTTTTATGTTTATTACTTATCGCTTCAACCCTTAAAAAATTGTTGTGGGCTATTACCGGTTTTACCTTAGCGCATTCTATTACCCTGGTATTAAGTGCCTTAAATATCGTGCAGTTACCCATCGCTGTAGTGGAAGCTGTGATTGCCTTGAGTATCGTGTTTTTAGCGACAGAAATTGTCAAAAATAGCACTAAAGGAGTCGCACAGCAGTCATTGACTTATCGTTATCCCGTTGCCGTATCGAGTAGCTTTGGTTTGCTGCATGGTTTTGGCTTTGCTTCGGTGCTGATGGCATTAGGTCTGCCACCCCAAGATCAATTACTCGCCTTGGGCTTTTTTAATGTTGGGGTAGAGTTGGGGCAATTATTGTTTATTAGCGGTGTGTTACTGCTATTTTGGTTCGTTAAAAGACTCATTAAAATGAGTTCTGTTTATCTGAAAAAAATTGAAAAAATAAATGCTTATTTTATCGGAAGTTTGGCTAGCATGTGGCTGATTGAAAGAGTGATGCAATTTTAGCTAGGCATTAACGGGTATAAAAGCCTTAATCAAAAATGTTCCTTGATTAGGGGGTGCTGATCTTTCGCGGTTGAATTTTGTTCGAGCTAAAAGCGTTTTATTCGCGGCGAGTCGCGTGTAGCCTAGTCATTCTACGCAAACACGACTCAACAATGAAAAAAACGCTTTTAGCCGAATCTTTCAGACAGCGTTTGTTGGTCATTTTTACGGCGTTATCACCTTTTTATGTGGAATAAGCACATTACAAAGGCTCTGCCTTGTATAAATACCCAACAATTCGC
>JBAHZW010000079.1:0-19910 GCA_037132835.1 Colwellia sp.
GTAGTCGCCAATTACTTTACATCCCCACCGTCGGTGATGCGAATGTTGAATATGCTAACGACTTTGACCTAGTAGGCTTTAATGAATTTATTGCTAGTGAAGGTCTTAGCCGTGGCGAAATCACCAAGCGTAATGATCAAAATGCCGATTGGCATGTTACCTTCGATATCAAAGTCAACCAAGAAATTCCAGGGCTGGTAGATGGTCATCGTGGTAATGCTTACTTTATTATTAAAAACGTGGGTAATATGCTGAATGATGATTGGGGCGTAATGAACCAAGGGGCGTTTGTTGGCAATAGAATGGTTGAAATGTCTATTCAAAGCGATGGTAGTTATTTATACGAAAACTTCTATGATGGCAACCAAGAGCAAACATATTATAAAGACGCATCACTTTGGGAAATGCGTGTTGGGGTAAGCTACGACTTCTAATAACGAGTTTGTTTATTTGGGTGGCTCATTAGTTTTCATGCCTATGTAGTATACTCAGGAACGCTTTATAAGCGTCATCTTCGAAGTCTTTCATCGAAGATCCATTGCGCTTTAGAAACTGGATCCCCGATTAAAACACCACGGGGATGACGATCCTGAGCCAAGTGCATAGGCATGTTAGTTTTTTATATGAGTTAGTTACTTAAATAAATCATTCAACTAAGTGAGTTTAAAGCCATACTGAAAAGTATGGCTTTTTTTAACTGTCTCTGGCTCCCCTTAATTTGAACAACTTGAAATAGCTAGAGCTTATATCATTTCCATTAAATAGTTCCCAAAGGGCGATTTTAAAAGGCTTACATGCTGCGTTATTGATTTCAACAAGGACGCTACAAGGATGAAATTTCTTAGAGAATGCAGACGCATATTCTCCTGAATAACCATTATCTTCAATCAATGCCTTGCCTCTAAGCCTTTTAAATCTCGCTGAGTGGGAGAAACTTAGTGGAATTGGTATCCGTTAATGGTATTGGCACTAAGTGTGAAGTAAGTCTCGCTTAGTGCATAGAGTTTCATTTGATTTTCAATTACTTTTTATCGGTAGAAGCTAGTTTAACAACATAAAATAAACAATCATTTATCGCGGTATCTAAATTGGTTGTTGCTTTAAAAATACGAAGGTTATGTCGACACACTAATTGGTTTTCTCGAATATAAAAATATTTATCAATGACATCTTTACCATATTTATCTAAAAGTTGAAGGTTATTAAGACCATCAGCATCAACCCAGCCTAGCATTTCATCTTGATGGGCACTGCCAAAGTTAAAACATTCTATATTCGCTTTGAGGGTAACACCGCTATTTCCTTCATCATGTTGTGCAAAAGATAGCTCAGTTTTACCCTTCAATTGTAACCTAAGAGGATGATATATCACTTCAACTAATCTATCGTCTTCTATATAACGAATATCCTCACACTGCGTTACTTGAGAAATACCTGAAAAGGCCACTTCATGAGATTGTTCATCTTTAAAACCACCACATTCAATGGTTATAAACGGGCAATTAAAGTTTTGTTCCATAATGGTATTAATATTTAAATCAGAGAGCACTAAGGTTTGACAAAATAATGAGACAAGCGATAGTGCTTCACTGGTGATCACCGAACATTTAGCAAAGCTTGGGCTTGGACCCGATGAATTATGAAGATCGATGACCATTTCAGGCATGACTTCTCTAATTGCTTGTTCAATTAACGATGCCCTTTGATAATATCCGTGTAGGGTATCATTAGATTTACCTGCACCAAAACAGCGGTTAATGTCCATGCCACCTTTAAGATAACGTTGGCTAAATAATGTTTTGTATGTTGCTGCTTCTACTGAACAGATAATAAAACGTAAATTGGTGGTGGGCTTATGTTCAATTAATACCTCGGTTAAATACCGGTGCATGGCAATTAAACCAGACGGTTCATTACCATGGAGAAGGGTATTAAATACTCGGCATCTAGTGTGATCCTTACCCGAAATGTCTATAACAGTAGGGCCTGTCATAGAAAGAAGGAATTGCTCATAATCGGCATGCAAAGCATGTCCTGACGGATCCTTTAAATAATTTATTTCGCTAAAGTCTATATCCATACTGGGGCCTAAGTAATTTTGTTAGATGATACTCCTTGAGGGGGCTAAGCATGTCACATATCGCACAACGAATGAATTGATTAAGGTCAACAAATGGTAGTAAAAAATTTATATTTATTTGACGGTAAAAATACTCGTTACCAATCAAAGTGCTCTCTGAAACATGCATCTTGATTGGTAACGGGTAAATATAGTATATTTTAGATAGATAACTATATAGAGAGACTATTATGAGTGAAGAAACCATCTTTTCTAAGATCATCCGTCAAGAAATACCAACGCCACTGTTATATCAAGATGACTTAGTGACCGCCTTTAGAGATATTTCGCCACGTGTGGATAGCCATATATTGATTGTACCAAATAAGCACATAGCAACAATTAATGAGGTGACCAGTGATGACGAATTAATGTTAGGACGTATGATTACTGTTGCCAAAAAACTTGCTAAAGAAGAGGGCATAGATGAAAAGGGCTATCGCTTGATCATTAATTGCAATAGTGATGGCGGCCAAGAGGTATACCATATTCATATGCATTTATTAGGAGGGCAACCATTAGGGCCTTTGTTATCGTTATAAGCCGTCGCGGTGAAACCTTTTCTATTTTATCCAAGCGGTATTTTATACCTCTGCTTGGTTTTTTTTCAGAATACATTGAGTGTTTTTATGAAAAAAGTACTCATTAGCGCCTGTTTATTGGGCGATAAAGTGCGTTATGATGGTAAGTCACTTTTTACATCAAGTAGCATACTTCAGCAATGGATAGACGACGGTAGAGTGATTTCTATTTGCCCAGAAGTCAGTGCAGGAATGAGTATTCCAAGAGCTCCTGCGGAAATAAATGGTGGTGATGGTTTTGATGTGCTTTCGGGTGAAATAGCGGTTATTGACATTAAAGGTAATAATGTCACTAATAACTTTCTCAGTGCGGCTAGTAACGCCTTGGCTTTATGTAAAGCAAATAAAATCCATCTTGCCGTATTGGCTGAATATAGTCCCTCATGTGGAAGTTCCTCAGTATATAGTGGTGACTTTTCTGGCTCAAAAGTCAGTGGCTCAGGCGTAACCGCGGCATTATTAAGAAATAATGGTATTACGGTCTTCAGTCAACACCAGTTAATCGAAGCTAACAATATTTTAAAGTTGCCATAACAGTTTATTATGGCTTCGTTGCTCGCAATGCCAATAGCGAGCAATATTACGGTCTACATCCTTGTAGTAATCAATCGAGCGCCTGCTCTGAGCTATTTTCCCGAGTCACAACAAGATAACCAACGGTATGATAACGGTTAAAAGGTGGCGTTATTTGGTGTCCGAGGGAATGGGATTACGTCACGAACGTTTTGCATGCCAGTGGCATAGGCAACTAAACGCTCAAAGCCTAAACCAAAGCCAGCATGAGGTACTGTGCCGTAACGACGCAAATCTCGATACCAACCGTAATCAGCAATATCTAAGCCCATCTCTTCTAAGCGACTATCTAATACATCAAGACGTTCTTCACGTTGACTACCCCCTATGATTTCGCCAATACCCGGTGCTAAAATATCCATAGCGGCAACGGTTTTACCGTCGTCATTTAAGCGCATGTAAAAAGATTTAATGTCTTTCGGGTAGTTTTGTAAAATAACCGGACCATTAAAGTGCTCTTCTGCTAAATAACGTTCGTGTTCAGAATTTAAATCTACGCCCCAAGACACAGGGTTTTCAAATTTCTTACCACATTTTTCTAAAATAGTGATGGCATCGGTGTAATCTAAACGCACAAAATCGGTATTAATCACCGCATTTAAACGTTCAATAACGGTTTTATCTACGCGCTGTTGGAAGAACGCAATATCATCGGTACGTTCGTCTAACACCGCTTTTAATACGTATTTAAGCATCTCTTCGGCTAAGTCAGCGGCGTCAGATAAATTAGCAAAGGCAATTTCAGGCTCTATCATCCAAAATTCAGCTAAATGTCTGCTGGTATTGGAATTTTCAGCTCTAAAAGTAGGGCCGAAGGTATAGACCTTAGATAACGCGTTACAATATGTTTCAACGTTTAACTGTCCAGATACCGTTAAAAAGGTCTCTTTACCAAAAAAATCTTTATTGTAGTCAACCTTGCCCTCATCATTACGAGGTAAGTTTTCCATGTCTAAAGTACTGACACGAAACATCTCACCAGCGCCTTCACAGTCACTACCCGTGATAAGGGGGGTACTGATCCAGAAATAACCTTTGCTATGCAAAAAGCGGTGAATTGCTTGTGCTAAACAATTACGTACACGTGTTACCGCACCACCAATATTCGTGCGGGGGCGTAAATGCGCCTGCTCACGTAAATATTCAATACTGTGACGCTTAGCTGCCATTGGGTAGGTATCAGGGTCTTCAACAAAGCCTAAAACTTCAACTGCAGTTGCTTGAATTTCGAATGCTTGTCCTTTTCCTGGAGATTCAACCAAAATCCCCGTCACTTTTACTGAACAGCCAGTGGTTAATTTAAGAACATCGCTTTCATAATTGTCGAGTTTATTAGGCACAATGGCTTGAATAGCATCAAAACATGAACCGTCATGTATTGCTAAAAATGAAATACCCGCTTTAGAATCACGGCGTGTTCTTATCCAACCGTGGACGGTAATGCTCTCATTCACAGGAAACTGTCCTGCTAATACATCAGTAATTGCTATGACTGACATTAATGACCTCTTATACTTATTAATGGATTTATAATGCTTAATACCGTGTTGAATAAGTTAGTTCATATAAGGTGAGTTAAATGAATCTTTACTCTACGTGGAATTATGCTAAAAAAGGGGTGATATGTTACCGTGACAAGACTTAAATGCAATGCTTAATTGCACTCAACAATAACAAATAGTGCCAGTTAGCCGTATATCGTCTTTAATTGAATGGATTTTACCGTAATGAGACAAAAAAAAGATAATAAAACAAAGCCAGAACAGCGTGTAAATCGACGAAAAACAAGAGATTGTTGGGTTTATGCTAAGAGCAGTTTAATTTTTACCAGTTGGTTATGCTTTTTTATTGCTTTAGTGATGTCATATTATGCAGCACCAGATACAGACTATGGCGTGTTACGCTATTATGGTATTGACGTTCGTCAATTTTGGTTAACCCCAGTAACGGGCTATTTATATATCCTTTTATGGCTCAGTGCTTTGGCTAGCTATTTGGCCTTAATGATTGATAAATACCGCAGTCGCCGCCAAAGTGATAATCCCTATTATAGTGTTTTGTTTTTACTGACCGTAAACCTTATCTGGTTAGTGTATATTTTTGTGGAAACCTATAATTTATCACCCAACACTTAAAGAAAGGAATTTATATTAAAATCGAAGGACTTGATAGTAGTAGGGCTATCATGCTGGCTAAACTCGCTTATATTGATATTAACGGTTAAGAGGTAAGTGGCGGTACTATTACCTAGTCTAGTTGAACCGGGCATCAGGCTCTATCTGTTTATTTTTCCTTCCCATTTTTTCACTCTACCCCTTAGTAAGTATTACTTAAACTAATTGCTAATGATAATCATTTGTATTGAGTTGTGTTTTTATCCCTGTTAGCATGGGACTCGTCAATAAACCAGAATGGACAAAACATGTTTCGCCAACTGATTTTAATGCTAAGCCTCAGTGTTATTTGTTATAGCAGCGCACTGAGTGCCAAACAAGCAGATAAATTTAAAATACTGACCTCTTTTACCATCATTGCTGATATGGCGAAAAACGTCGCTGGAGATGCAGCCATTGTAGAATCAATCACTAAAGCCAATGCCGAAATACACAATTACCAAGTCACGCCTGGGGATATTCGCCGTGCCCAAGGGGCCGATTTAATTCTTTATAATGGTTTAAATTTAGAGCGCTGGTTTGATAAATTTTTTAATCACTTAACTGACATCCCTAAAGTTGTTATCACCACCGGCATAATACCCATGGGCATTAACGTTGGCCCTTATAGCGGCAAGCCTAATCCCCATGCATGGATGTCGGGCGACAACGCCGTTATTTATATTGAAAACATTCGTCAAGCGTTAGTTAAATACGACGCTGAAAATTCGGCAATATATAATGCCAATGCCAAAAAATATAGTGCAGAAATACTCAGCGCGCTTGAGCCGTTTAAGCAAAAATTAGCGAAAATACCAAAAGATAAGCGCTGGTTAGTTACCAGTGAAGGTGCTTTTAGTTATCTGGCGCGAACTTACCACTTAACAGAGCTGTTTTTATGGCCTATCAATGCCGATGCCCAAGGTACACCTCAGCAGGTACGTCATGTGATTGATCAAATAAGAGCCGAGAAAATCACCGCCATTTTTAGCGAAAGCACGGTGTCTGCCAAACCAGCGCAACAAGTTGCCCGAGCAACCAATGCCCATTACGCCGGTGTACTTTATGTCGATTCACTCAGTGATCAAGGTGGCGCAGTACCGACTTATATCGACTTACTAACCGTGACACTCAGTACTATCAGTATAGGATTACAGCATTAATGTCGATACTTGCCATTAAACAGCCTTACCAAGCTTCGCCTGAAATAACCAGTATCGTGCACGGTTTAACCGTTAATAATGTCAGTGTCACCTATAACAACGGTCATCATGCGCTGCTTGATGCCAGTTTTGCTTTACCCTTAGGCTCTATTACCGCTTTAGTAGGTATAAACGGTAGCGGTAAATCGACACTCTTTAAAGCCATTATGGGCTTTGTCTCGTTGAAACAAGGCCGTGTTGAGATTATGGGCTTATCAGTGAAAAAAGCGTTAAAAAGTAACTTAGTGGCTTATGTACCACAAAGTGAGGACATCGATTGGAACTTTCCAGTTTTGGTCAGTGATGTCGTCATGATGGGGCGTTACGGTCACATGAATATGTTTAGACAAGCAAAGGCCAATGATCATGTCGAGGTAGCGCAAGCATTAGCACGGGTTAACATGAGCGACTTTAGCCATAGGCAAATAGGCGAACTGTCTGGCGGACAAAAAAAACGCGTTTTTCTTGCCCGAGCCTTAGCGCAAAAGAGCAAAATAATTTTACTTGATGAACCCTTTACTGGCGTTGATGTACAAACCGAAGAACACATCATGGCGTTATTAAGAGAATTACGGGACGAAGGCAAAGTGATTTTAGTGTCCACGCATAATTTAGGCAGTGTGCCCGAGTTCTGTGATCGTACGGTATTAATTAATCGCACCATACTTGCCCAAGGAATTACTCGACAGGTTTTTACTCAAGAAAATTTACAAAAAGCTTTTGGTGGTGTGCTGCGTCATTTTGTTTTAGCGGGTAAAGACCTTCATAAAGATGACGATGCCAGACAGGTGACTATTTTAACCGATGATGAACGGCCGGTAGTGCTCTATGGGGAACATGATGCCAGCGCTTTAACGGGGCAAGATAATGAGACTCAAGCATGATTACTGAATTATTGCTGCCATTTAGTTATAACTATATGGTCAATGCTATGTTCATTAGTGCTCTGATTGGTGGCGTATGCGCCTTTTTGTCGGTATTTTTAATGCTCAAAGGTTGGTCCCTTATTGGTGATGCTTTATCTCATGCTATAGTGCCAGGCGTTGCCGCTGCTTATATGTTAGGTCTACCTTTTGCCCTCGGTGCTTTTTTCTCGGGTGGATTAGCCGCCAGCACCATGCTTTTTTTAACGCAAAAATCAAAACTAAAAGTCGATGCCATTATCGGTTTAATCTTTACTTCTTTCTTTGGTTTAGGTTTATTTATGGTATCGCTATCGCCAAGTTCAGTGAATATTCAAACCATAGTGTTAGGTAATATTCTCGCCATCACGCCAGAAGACACGATACAGCTATTACTCATTGGGGCTATCACTTTGCTCATTTTATTAGCCAAGTGGCAAGATCTTATGTTGGTGTTTTTTGACGAGTATCATGCCCGCAGTGTCGGTTTAAATCCAACCGTATTAAAGGTGCTGTTTTTTACTTTACTTAGCGCCTCAACCGTTGCTGCACTGCAAACTGTAGGTGCTTTTTTGGTTATCGCTATGGTAGTTATCCCCGGCGCAACGGCTTATTTACTCAGTGATAGATTCGGTCAAGTGATCATTTACAGTGTAATTATTGGTGTCTTAAGTTCTTTTTTTGGCGCTTATTTTAGCTTTTTTATTGATGGTGTAACGGGGGGCGTTATCGTGTTATTACAAACCTTATGTTTTCTCATCGCTTTTGTTTTCGCACCTAAACATGGCTTGTTACATGCTCACTACCAGAAGAAAAACATACCATCACTGCCGCAAAAAAACTTAGAAAATCAGACTGTAAATTGTGCATTAAAGAAAGAGCCAAACAGTGGCGCTAAAAGTGAGGCGAATGAATCTCTTGCTTGATGCATTTTTTAGCCTGTTAATAAGCTTAGGCGAACCCTTTACTTTTACCTTTATGCAACAGGCTTTCATCATTGCTTTATTCATTGCTATTCCGACAGCATTGCTGTCATGCTTTTTAGTACTCAAAGGCTGGTCATTAATGGGCGACGCTATATCTCACTCGGTATTACCCGGTGTGATCTTGGCTTATGTGTTGGCGATCCCTTATGTGGTTGGCGCTTTTATTACCGGCATATTTTGCGCCTTAGCAACCGGTTACATTAAAGACCATAGTCGTTTAAAAGAAGATACTGTCATGGGTATTGTCTTTTCTAGCTTGTTCGCTTTAGGGTTAGTGTTGATGACTAAAATTGAATCGGGTATCCACCTAGACCACATTTTGTTTGGTGACATGCTGGGTATCCGTTGGCAAAACATTATTGAGTCGGCTATTATTTCTACTGTGACCCTTGTCTTTATTTTGATCAAAGGCAAAGATTTACTGGTTTATATTTTTGATCATCAACATGCCAAAGTGATTGGTTGCTCGGTGACTTTTTTACATTACGCGCTATTAAGTATTTTATCGTTAACCATAGTGGCTAGCCTAAAAGTGGTTGGTATGATTTTAGTGGTCGCCTTATTGATTGCCCCCGGTGCGATAGCCTTTTTATTGAGCAAAAAATTTAGCACCATGCTCTATTTAGCGGTACTCATTTCAACGAGCTGCTCAATGTTAGGGATTTATATTAGCTTTTTTATTGACAGCGCACCTGCACCAACCATTATCATACTAATGAGTTTGTTATTCATTGTGGTGTTTTTCTGCCAACAAGTAAAAAGTAGCTATATTATAAAAAAATGAAAATTCAATTTGATGAAATTCATACGTTGTCAAAAGGCGCTTACTTCATAACTTGGATTCACATAATAAGATAACGGTTTATTTGCTACGCTATTTATTTTGATAGGGTGCTAGCTGGATAACCTTGCCTGATCAAACCTCGCAGTATTTCAATGCCTAGAGGTTCCCCCGTATTTATAGAACGCTCTTACCCTCAAAGCTACACATCTGGTTGAAATTCGCTCACTTGTGGTCGAGTTTTATAGGATTATTTTGAGATCAGATAATAAAGCGTGTTTATCAAGATGTAATTAGTGTGAAGATTGTGTAATATATCGGTATAATCTTCAAAAGGTTTTATAGGTTTACATACTTAAATACCGATGATTTTGGTGCCTGAATATTCACATATTTGGGCGTATATACCCTATATCAATAATGCTCTGATATAGTAAAGACATTGATAAAGGGTTGTTATCAGTCATTTTTAATAATAAATTATCAGCCTATATACTTAAATAATCTGCATAAATATGCACATATTGATTGACTCAGAACCATTTTACGGGTATTTTTCTCGCCGCTTTAAAAAATGATTTAATCTATAGCGTCTCGTCTAATAAAGATACAGAAAAAGTCTGACGCTCTCAATATTCAAGAAATTCTAATATAATATTCTGATGGATCAGCCGCGTACATTGTAAGCATTAAAAATATATAGCTTAATTAGCAAGCACAGTTTTAGCTAATAGAAATAGTTTGATGAAATAGGAATAACCAATGAATAATATGAGCAAAAACTCGCAAGGGCTTTATCGCCCTGAGTTTGAACATGACAGTTGCGGTATTGGCTTTGTCGCCAACCTGAAGGGTAAGAAATCTCACGATATTATTGAAAATGCACTCACCATGTTGAGCTGTATGGAACATCGTGGTGGAACTGGTTTCGATGTCAAAAGTGGTGACGGTGCCGGTATTCTTATTCAGATACCTCACGATTTCTTAAGCCAAGAAACGGCAAAGTTAGGTTTTGATTTACCCGAAGCCGGCAATTACGGCGTGGGTATGATTTTCTTCCCAAGTGATGACCAGCAATGTAAATTATGTAAAGATATTTTAAATAAAAATATTATTAAATTAGGCTTAAGTGTAATAGGTTACCGTGATGTTCCCGGTGACAACTCTATGCTTGGTGCGGCTTCACTTGAAACAGAACCCGATATTCAACAAGTATTTATTGCTAAACCCGCTGAATTAACGGCAGCAGAGTTTGAACGTAAATTATTTGTTTTACGTAAATATACCTCACATAAAATTAATGACACCATTGCTAAAAGTCGTGACGAGTTTTATATCACGTCTATGTCAACGACTAAAATTGTTTATAAAGGGCAATTCACCACTGAGCAAGTTCGTCAATATTATTTAGACCTACAAGACGAGCGTACAGTCTCTGGTTTAGCAATGTTCCATTCTCGTTTTTCAACGAATACTTTCCCCGCTTGGCGTCGTGCTCAACCGTTCCGTTATATTGCCCATAATGGCGAAATCAATACGGTACGCGGTAATATTAACTGGATGAACGCACGTGAAGCCTTGTTTAGTTCGGTTAACTTTACTGACGCTGAATTGAAAATGTTGAATCCTATTTGTAATAAAGACAACTCTGATTCTGCCAACCTAGATATGGCCATTGAATTATTGGTGCTAAGTGGACGCTCTCTTGCCCAAGTTATGATGATGATGGTGCCAGAAGCTTGGCAAACACAAACCGATATGGATCCAACTAAACGTGCCTTTTATGAGTATTATGCCTGTATTATGGAACCTTGGGATGGTCCAGCTTCATTATCATTTACCGATGGTAATATAATTGGCGCAACACTAGATCGTAATGGTTTACGTCCATCTCGTTACTTGTTAACCGAAGATGGTACTTTAGTTATGGGCTCTGAGACAGGTGCTTTATGTGTTGACCAATCAACTGTCATTGAAAAAGGACGTCTACAACCGGGTAAAATATTCATTGCCGATCTAGAGCAAGGTCGTATCATTAGTGATGATGAAGTGAAAACTCAAGTCAGTTCAGCACAACCTTATGCTCAGTGGTTAGCAGAACATAAAGTTGAGTTATCACAGTTACCGGTACCAACCGCTTCTTTTGCACAACCGCCTTTAAAAGAACTGCGTAAAATGCAAAAAGCTTTTGGTTATAGCAGTGAAGATCTTAACTTAATTCTTGCGGGTATGGTTGGCACGTCTAAAGAGCCTTTAGGTGCAATGGGCACCGATACACCCTTAGCGGTATTGTCACATCGTCCACAACAACTTTCACATTACTTTAAGCAGTTATTTGCCCAAGTGACTAACCCGCCAATAGATCCTATTCGTGAAGAGTTGGTTATGTCATTACGGGGTTATATTGGTAAGTCATTAAACTTACTTGATGAAACGGCGATGCACTGTCATAAGGTTGAAATTGATCAACCCGTGCTGACAAACGAGCAATTACGTAAGTTACAGCATATTGATAATGATCACTTACAATCAAAAACGATTAGTATTACTTTTAAAGCGAGTGGTAAAAAAGGCGCGCTTAAAAAAGCCCTTGATCGTGTTTGTTTATATGCAAAAAATGCGGTTGAAGATGGTTATTCAATTTTAATATTAAGTGACCGCGAAATTGACAGTGATCATCTTGCTATCCCTTCAGTATTAGCTACTGCAGCGGTGCACCACTATTTAATTCGTGAAGAGTTACGCTCTTATGCTGATATCATTCTTGAATCAGCAGATATTCGTGAAACACATCATTTTGCCACCGTCATTGGTTATGGTGCCGCGGCGGTAAATCCCTATTTAGCACTAGAAAGTATGTATGGTTTACGAGATGAAGGCGTACTTGATAAAGCCTTATCAAATGAACAAATTACGGCTAAGTACACGGCAGCAGTAGGGAGTGGTTTACTGAAAACCTTCTCTAAGATGGGTATTTCTACACTGCAGTCTTATTTAGGTGCGCAAGTTTTTGAAGCGCTAGGTATTAATTCAGAAGTTATAGATCAGTACTTTACGGGCACAGTCAGCAGGATCCAAGGTTTAAGTCTTGATCAAATCGCTCAAGAAGCGTTATTACGCCACCGTGAAGGTTTTCCTGAAGCCAGTCGTATTGCCATTGAAAATTTATTACCCACTGGTGGTGAATATTCATGGCGCCATGATGGCGAGCGTCACCTCTTTAGCCCTACCGTTATTCGCTTGTTACAGCATTCAACGGCAAGTAACGACACTAACCAATTTAAAGAATATACAAAAATTGTTGATGACCAAAGTAAAGACGCCTTTACTTTACGTGGTTTATTAGACATCAGTAGCGACCGTGCGCCCATACCATTAAGTGACGTTGAACCGATTGAAAATATATTCAAACGTTTTGCTTCTGGTGCCATGTCTTTTGGTTCTATTTCGTGGGAAGCACATACCACCTTAGCTATTGCCATGAACCGTATTGGTGGTAAGAGTAATAGTGGTGAGGGTGGTGAAGACCCCATTCGTTTTACGCCGTTAGAAAATGGCGATTCAATGAACTCACGCATTAAGCAAGTTGCTTCGGGCCGTTTTGGGGTTACCAGTCATTATTTAACTAATGCGGACGAACTACAAATTAAAATGGCTCAGGGGGCAAAACCGGGTGAAGGGGGTCAACTACCTGGCGACAAAGTCGATGCTTGGATTGGTAAAACGCGTGGCTCAACGCCCGGTGTTGGTTTAATTTCACCACCACCACATCACGATATCTATTCAATTGAAGATTTGTCTCAACTTATTTTTGATCTTAAAAATGCCAACCGAGAAGCGCGCGTTAACGTGAAGTTAGTGTCAGAAGCCGGTGTTGGTACTATCGCATCGGGTGTCACTAAAGCTTATGCGGATGTGGTACTTATTGCAGGTCACGATGGCGGCACGGGTGCATCACCATTGAGTTCAATCAAACATACGGGTTTACCGTGGGAACTTGGTCTAGCTGAAACGCATCAAACCTTAGTGCGTAATAAACTACGTAGCCGTATTACGGTACAAACCGATGGCCAACTTAAAACTCCACGTGATTTAGCTATTGCCACTTTACTTGGTGCAGAAGAATACGGCATGGCAACAACCGCATTAGTTGTTGAAGGTTGTATCATGATGCGTAAGTGTCATTTAAATACTTGTCCTGTTGGTATTGCCACACAAGATAAAGGTTTACGAGAACGTTTTACCGGCAGTGCTGATATTTTAGTCAATTTCTTTACTCTGATGGCGGAAGGTTTACGTGAAATAATGGCTGAACTTGGTTTTCGCAATATCAACGAAATGGTTGGTCAGACTCAGTGTCTTACGCCTCGTACAGATGTGGATCATTGGAAGTACAATGGTATTGATTTATCTCCTTTATTGTATAAAGAAGAAGGCGATGGCAGCGAAACACTTTATCATTCAATTGATCAAAAACATCTGATTCACGACATTATTGATCGCAAGATGATTGAAGATGCTCAGGCTGCACTTGAGACACAGCAAAGCGTTGAACTTGAATATGACATTGCCAATACCGATAGAACGGTAGGTGCCATGATTTCCAATGAAATCTCTAAAAAGTACCAAGCCGCTGGTTTACCAGAGAATACTATCAAGGTTAAGTTTAATGGCTCTGCAGGGCAAAGTTTTGGTTGTTTCTCCGCCACAGGCTTACGTTTTGAGCTTGAAGGCGATGCCAATGATTACTTTGGTAAAGGTTTGTCTGGTGCAAATCTTGTGGTATACCCAAGCAAAGCTGCGACGTTCTCACCACGTGATAACATCCTTATTGGTAATGTAGCATTCTTTGGCGCAACCTCAGGTACTGCCTTTATACGTGGTGTTGCGGGCGAACGTTTCTGTGTCCGCAACTCGGGGGCAACGGCGGTCGTTGAAGGTATTGGCGACCACGGTTGTGAATACATGACGGGTGGTGTAGCCGTTATATTGGGCAATACAGGTCGTAACTTCGCCGCAGGAATGTCTGGTGGTGTTGCTTATATCCTTGATACTAATAATGATTTTTCAACCAAATGCAATATGGAAATGGTTGCCTTAGAAACGGTTGATACTGAAGCAGAAAAGAGTGAACTAAAAGCATTAATTACTGAACATTTTAACGTAACAGGCTCTGATGTTGCTAGTGAATTACTCAGTGATTGGACTAACAGCATTAAGCAGTTTGTTAAAGTGATGCCTGTCGATTATAAACGCATGCAAGGTTATATGAATGACGTGCGCGCTAGCGGAAAATTTGAGTCAGAATATGACATTGCCGTGCAAGCATTCGATATCCATATAAACAACATAGCTAGCGCAAAAGCTTAAGCTGCCAAGGAGAATATATTATGGGAAATCCAACAGGGTTTATCAACGTAGGTCGTACCTTGCCAACTGAACGCCACGCAGGTGAGCGCTTAATTGACTGGCTAGAAGTATACAACGAAATGCCACAAGCAGATATCGAGAAACAAGCATCTCGTTGTATGGATTGTGGTGTGCCATTTTGTCAATCTGCTAAGTCAGAGTTTGCTCCTGTCGTTGCGGGTTGTCCGGTCAATAATATCATTCCTGAGTGGAATGATTTAATTTACCGAGGGCGTTGGCAAGACGCAGTAGAATTATTACATAAAACGAATAACTTTCCTGAGTTTACGGGGCGCGTCTGTCCAGCACCTTGTGAAGGCTCTTGTGTATTGGGTATTAATGCAGCTCCCGTCACGATTAAATTGCATGAAAAAGAAATTATTGAGCGTGCTTTCAAAGAAGGTTGGGTTGTGGCTCAGCCACCATCAACCCGTACCGGCAAAAGCGTTGCGATTATTGGCTCAGGTCCTGCGGGGCTTGCCGCTGCTGCGCAACTGAACAAAGCCGGTCATCAGGTTACTGTTTATGAGCGTGCCGATCGTATCGGTGGCTTGTTAATGTATGGTATTCCAAACATGAAATTGCAAAAAGAAATCGTGCAACGTCGTGTTGATATTTTAGCCGAGGAAGGTATTGTTTTTGTGACGAACACCGACGTTGGTACCGATATTACGGTAGCGCAGCTTGAAAGTGATTTTGATGCAGTAGTGCTATGTATTGGCGCAACGGTGCCACGTGATTTACCGGTTGAGGGACGTGAGCTAAAGGGGGTTCATTTTGCTATGGATTTCTTGAAAGCAAATACTAAAAGCTTACTCGACAGTGAACATAAAGACGGTCAGTACATTAATGCACAAGGTAAAAATGTTGTCGTTATTGGTGGTGGTGATACCGGAACCGATTGTATTGGTACCTCGCTACGTCATCAATGTAAATATGCGACTCAACTAGAAATTATGCCTCGTCCGCCAGAACAACGTGAAGAGAGTAACCCTTGGCCACAATGGCCAAAACGTTTATTGGTTGATTATGGTCAAAATGAAGCGATTGAAATTCAAGGTCAAGACCCTCGTCAATATTTAGTGATGACTAAAAAAATTGAAAGTGATGGCCAAGGTAATGTTAAAGCGGTTCATACGGTTGATATTACTTGGCAACGAAACGATAAAGGTCAAATGATCCCTCAAGAAGTTGCGGGTAGTGAAAAAGTCATTGCTGCCGATATCGTCCTTATCGCCATGGGCTTTATGGGCCCTGAAGGTGGTTTAATTGAGCAATTTGGTCTAGAGCAAGATAATCGCTCTAATATTTCTGCAGAATATGACAAATTTACCACCAGTAAAGCCGGTGTATTTGCCGCAGGTGATGGTCGTCGAGGTCAAAGCTTAATTGTTTGGGCCATTGATGAAGGTCGTCGTTGTGCACGAGAAGTTGACTCTTATTTAATGGGGTCTAGCTACTTGCCTTAAAGCGCATCTATCCTTTGAAAGTCCTAGTGTATTATTACAGTAGGGCTTTTTTATAACTGTATTCATAGCGTGTTCACCAAGAATTTAATGTCATACCATATATGGCATTACACACTATGTTAATTGCCATCTTTGAATGATTTAAAACCAAAGCACTTAAATAGGCAGGATTGCGTTGGAATTAAAAACGCTTTTAAACCAGCCTTTGTGGGATTTGGGAGTAAAATATGCATTTTGTTACCTTTTTTTACGGGAATAATTCTTAATAAAAAGAGGCGGCTTGAACATGATTCGCTCTCGTATTCTGAAACTCGCCTCTTGAAGTGGTTTGGGTATAGACAAAGTATTTTATTGATGTAACCTACACTGATTCATAAACATAATAAGAATAATAAATGAAAAGATTAACAGAAGCTCAAGAAACACTTATGCTTATCTATAACACCTATAATACCTTAGCAACTAAGCCGCTAGTTCCATTAGATGTTGATGATGAAGCCGGTTTGAAAAAATTATTGAATGCGGTAATGAATAGAGAATCTATAGCACATAAGCAAAAGAAAAAGGTTTTGAAAGAAAGCGCCGAACTACGTAGTTGTATAGCTGATGTACTTTTGTTGCTTGATAATTGTGACATCAAAGAAATTAAGGCCAACATGAAAAAACTGGCGGCTGTATCGGATAAAAAATAAGCGTTAATCATTTTATTTTCGAATATGAGTAACTCAACAAGCACCTTTAAGGTGCTTGTTCAGCTTTACACCATATTATTATCGTACCGCCTTTAAATTCCACTACGATGATCACTTTCTAATTTGAATTGGCATAAATATGCATTCTTACTCCTTCACAATATGGCAACAGACAAATGACTGAGACAACGATAGTAACGCACAATGGTAATTTTCATGCAGATGATGTTTTTAGTATTGCTGCGCTTAGTGTCATTTTCTCTGCTTTTAAGCTTGTACGGACCCGTGATTTAGATGTTATAGGCAAAGCCGACATTGTTATCGATGTTGGTGGTGAATACGATCCTGAGGCAGGTCGCTTTGACCATCATCAACGTGGCGGGGCAGGTGAGCGAGATAACGGCATTCCTTATTCATCTTTTGGTTTGATTTGGAAAAAATATGGCTTAGCAATATGTCAGGGTAATCAAGAGGTCGCAAACTCTGTTGATAGGGAGTTAGTCTCCATGATTGATGCCATTGATTGTGGTCATGTAGAAGGTATTACTCAAGGGGTTAGTCTTAGCCAAACTATTTCAATGTTTAACCCCACTTGGCAAGAAGACAGTCATTTTGACTCGTGTTTTGAGGAAGCGGTTTCTTTTGCAACACGTGTGTTAGCGCGATTTATTGCTTCAGCTAATGGTGGTATCAGTGCAAAAGTTATTGTGAGTGAAGCCATTGAAAGTGCAACGGATCCGAGAGTGATTGTCTTGGAAAAATATATTCCGTGGAAAAGAACGGTGCATGCTTTGTCTGATGTCGCTTTATATATAGTTTATCCATCCCCGTCGGGTCAATGGAGAATTCAAGCCGTACCTGTTGAGCCAGGTTCATTCGAAGACAAAAAATCGCTACCAAGCGTGTGGGCGGGTTTATCAGATAAAGCACTTCAAGAAGTAACAGGGATTGGTGATGCCATGTTTTGCCATAACGGGCTATTTATTGCAGGTACAGAGTCATTTGATAGTATTATGGAAATGGCAACAATGGCACTTCAAGCGTAATACCACGGCACATCACTTAGAGTTCTGTTCACTCGGATGCTTCCCCTTTAGGTAATACAAAATGATATAGAACGGCAAGTCACCTTTGCGTTTTATTATTGTCCGCTAAACCGTTTGAATGATTAACAAAATAAATAAGATCACACTTACAGCTTGCCAAAAAATCACAGGATCACGCTGGATTAAAGGGGGTTTAGTTTTAGATAAAAATAATTTATTGGGTTCTCGTAAGTCTTGAATAAATGCGGATAACTCGGAAGTTCGTTTTAGAGGATTCACTTTTAATGCGTGTTCGAGGGTATGATCTATCCAACGGGGGAATTCTGATTCATCATCGAAGATTGATTTATATGTCAACTTACGTTGAGCCGATATACTGTTAGCTTGAGCTATTTCACTACCATAAGGAAATTTCCCTGAGAGCATTTGGTAAGTGATCACCGCTAATGAAAAAATGTCAGATGTTGGAGTGCCTAATTGCCCTAAAAAATATTCGGGCGCTGAATAACGTATAGTACCGCGCATAATGACTTCCATATCAACATCGGTAACACCAGCAATAAAGGTGGAGCCAAAATCAATTATTTTTACTGTGCCAGTGGTATCTATCAAAATATTAGCAGGTCGAATATCTTGATGTATCATTTCTTGGCGATGAAAGGCTTGTAAGCCTTTGGCTACTTGCTCTATTATACTTCTAACCTGTGCTAATTTGGGCTTCGGATTCTCTATTATCCATTGATTTAATGATATGCCATCTATAAATTCAGTCACTAAATATAAGTAGTTCCGTTTTCTTTTGGATATTATCGCTTTGGCAACATGAGGGTTGTTAATGCGTTTGGCAATCCATTCTTCCAGCATAAAGTGTTCAAGGTAGTGGGAATCGGTTCTTAGTTCAGTCGAAGGTGTTTTAATGACGACTGTTTGCTGTGTTTCCTCATCACGGGCTAAAAATACATGGCTACGGCTACTGATGTAAATTTCACGGAGAATTTCATAACCATCAAACTTCATTCGGGGTGAAAGGCGTGGTGTTAATGGCAACATAATTAATTGATGAACTTCATCAAGCTGATATTCGGGTACGTTATCAATACGTACTATTTGTACACTGAGATTATCATCACTGCCAAGCACTAGCGCTTGTGCAATAATGTCATCAGCCGCGCAATCTAAATCTTCGTTTTTATCAATAATGTTGGCAATTTGATTATCATTTAAAAACTCGTATACTCCATCCGTGGCGATAATATATATTTCACCTTGCTCAATCAGTTGGCTTTGGTAATCAATATCAAATGTTTGATCAATGCCAAGTGCGCGGGTTAAATAACTCACCTCAGCAGAAACTACTCGTCGGTGATCTTCTGTTAATTGCTCCAGTTGTTGTCCACATAAACGGTATATTCTAGTATCACCAGAGTGAAAAAGGTGGGCCGTATTTGACTTTAATACCACAGCACTGAAGGTACATATGTAGCCTTTGTCTTTATCAAAGCGGAAAGGACTATTACGTGTTTGTGAATAAAGCCAAGAATTGATGGATCTAATGACTTTTTGGACCGAGGTTTTAACAGACCATGAGTCAGAGGTGCAGTAATAATCCTCTAAGAAACTAGAAATAGCCGTTTCACTCGCAATTTGGCTAACTTTACTTGAACTAATACCGTCAGCCATAGCGAGTACAATGCCTTTAGTACTCAGCAAGGGTTCTTTAGGAATGATGCTACCAAGAAAGTCTTGATTAACCTCTTTTACACCTTTATTGGTGGCACTGCCAATACTTACAACTAATGGTTTACTCATAACTCGCTTCTCATGCTAATTTTGCTAGCGATTGAAAAAAAGAGGCTTGGTAACTTTAATCACCAAACCTCTTTTATCTGAATCTAGGTCTTCATACTGTAAGTCCATTATTTACTAAATCCTTTAAGGAAGTCCCTGAAGTAAATAATTGATACTGCTTATCCTAAATAAATAAATAAATAAATAAA
>JBAHZW010000029.1:0-5061 GCA_037132835.1 Colwellia sp.
GCTGTCTGAAAGATTCGGCTAAAAGCGTTTTTTTCATTGTTGAGTCGTGTTTGCGTAGAATGACTAGGCTACACGCGACTCGCCGCGAATAAAACGCTTTTAGCTCGAACAAAATTTAACCGCGAAAGATCAACAACCCCTAATAAAAAAGCTGGAAGATTACTCCGCCAGCTTAATACTATGGTTGTGATTTATTATCCTTACAAATGTGTTTTAGATACACCTTCATGTGTTGCGGTAACAGACAACTCTTCTTCTAATTTTTTATCTAAATCAGACGTATTATTGCCTTCTGCACCATGCATCCATTCAACTAACTTCCCTGCAGAAAGGTAGATGATTAGACCGGTTATTAAGGCGCCAATACCAACACCCATAAAGATGTTAGCGGCATTATCGACCATTTCTTTACCTTCACCAACAAATGAGCCAATAAATGCGGCTAACCAGTTGGATAAAGCTGTAAAGAAGAACCAAATACCCATTAATAAAGAAGTAAATTTAAGTGGTGCTAATTTAGTTACCATGGATAAACCAATGGGTGATAAACATAACTCACCTAAGGTATGAAACAGGTAAGCAAAAACGAGGAACAACATGCTTACTTTCACGGCAACATCGCCACCTTGTGCCATAGTCGCCCATAGCATAACGAAGAAACCTAAGGCTAAAAACAACATCGCCAGTGCGAACTTCTTTGGTGATGTTGGTTCATTTGAGCCCATCTTAACCCAAACAGAGGCAACAAAAGGTGCTAATAAAATGATGAACATAGCGTTTAATGATTGAAATGAAGAGGCGGCTATTTCAAAGCCAAAAAGAGTACGGTCGGTAAAATCAGATGCGTAAATGGTAAATAAGCCACCGGCTTGTTCAAAGCCGGCCCAGAAAATTACCGAGAACATGCTCATGATCAAAATAACTTTCATGCGGTCGATATCTTGAGAACTTAACGGCGCATGTGCTTTTTCCTCACCTCTAGTCCGTTTAGCTGATGGCTCAACACCAATATCACCTAAATATTTATTAGCTAAAGTAAGCTGTAATGTTAAACCAACTAACATACCACAACCGGCTAAGATAAAGCCGTAATGCCAGTTAACGGTCTCGCCAAGTACACCAACAGTAATGGGTGCTAAGAAAGCACCTAGGTTAATACCCATATAGAAAATAGTGAAAGCACCGTCACGACGATGATCGCCATCTTCGTATAAGTCGCCCACTAAACTAGAAACATTGGCTTTAAATAAACCATTACCCGTAATAATAAGCGCTAAACCGATATAAAATACGGTTTCTTCCATGCCGACAATCATCGACTTAGGGATACCTAAGGTAAAGTAGCCTAAAGAAAATATTAAGCCGCCCCAAATAATCGCTTTACGTTGGCCAATAAAGTTATCGGCTAACCAACCACCAATGACTGGCGTTAAATAAACAGCCATGGTGAAAAAGCCATACAATCTTAACGCTTCTTGATTGGTCCAGCCAAAACCGCCATCCTGTACCGAGGCAATTAAATACAATACCAATAAGGCACGCATACCGTAATAACCGAAACGTTCCCACATTTCAGTACCAAATAAAAGGAAGAGTCCTTTAGGGTGACCAAACAGCGTACCCGCATTAGGTTGTGTCATATATTTATCCTACACCTTATTTTATCGTTAGATGAATTGTTATACCTTTGTGCAGAAATAAAGGCAAGTTTTGGTCTCAATCAATGTTGCTCTCGCTTGGTGAGTTGTAGAGAAAAGTTTCCTAGTGCTTACTTTATAACCGGTTGTTTTACTGACTAACCTAGCTAGGTAATATATTGTTTGCGCCTGTGTATACTGATAAACTTCGTCGTCATTAACGGCTATCAATGGTATTTAGTGAGTCTTTGGTGGGTTAGTATATTATTAAACGGAATAAATAATGACAATCATTAGCCATTATTTATTATTATTTCAAATGTAAAATGGATGTATCATGTTGAATATATTAGGGAAGGTTAGAGTAGGCGTTATAGGGCTAGGATATGTTGGTTTGCCTTTAGCAGTAGAGTTTGGTAAAAAATATCCCACGTTGGGCTTTGATATTAACGCAAAGCGGATTGAAGAGCTAAAACAAGGGCATGATTTTACCCTAGAAGTATCTAATGAAGAGCTGAGTGACTCATCATATATTTCATATTCAACAGACGTGAGTGATTTAAAAGGCTGTAATGTTTATATTGTTACGGTACCGACACCTATTGATAAACACAAACAACCTGATTTAACGCCGCTTGTTAAAGCGAGTGCCATGCTTGCTAAGGTGATTAATAAAGACGATGTTGTTATTTATGAATCAACAGTCTATCCAGGAGCAACAGAAGAAGTTTGTATACCTGAAATAGAGCGCCATTCAGGCTTAGTGTTTAATCAAGACTTTTACGCAGGTTATAGCCCTGAGCGAATTAATCCGGGTGACAAAGAGCACCGAGTTACGAATATTTTAAAAGTAACCTCTGGTTCAACGCCAGAAATTAGCGAATTTATTGACTGTTTATATAAGTCAATTATTACAGCGGGTACTTATAAAGCATCAAGCATTCAAGTCGCTGAAGCGGCCAAGGTTATTGAAAATACCCAGCGCGACCTTAACATTGCTTTAATCAATGAACTTGCCCTAATTTTTAATAAGTTGAATATAGATACCGAAGAGGTATTAAAAGCGGCAGGTACTAAATGGAATTTTTTACCCTTTAGACCCGGTCTTGTTGGCGGTCACTGTATTGGTGTTGACCCCTATTATTTAACTTATAAAGCACAAGCTATTGGCTATAATCCCGAAGTGATTCTTGCCGGTCGTCGTATCAATGATCGTATGGGCGAATATGTTGTTTCTCAATTAGTGAAAACGATGATCAAGAGAAAAATAGCCGTTAATGGCGCGAATGTATTAATCATGGGCTTAACGTTTAAAGAAAACTGCCCTGATGTTCGTAATACTAAAATTGTTGATATATTATCTGAATTAGCCGAATTTAATGTTAACGTTGATGTGTACGATCCTTGGGTTATTCATGCCGACGCAAAACACGAATACAATATTGACTTGATTTCAGCGCCTAAGACGGGTTTCTATGATGCGGTGATTTTTGCCGTTGCTCATAATGAATTTAAGGCCTTATCTCGGGATGAAATTAAAGCCCGGATGAAAAAAGAACATGTCATTTATGACTTAAAATACATGCTTGATGCTAAACTCGCAGATATTCGTTTATAACTTTATAACTTTATAACTTTATAACTTTATAACTTTCATAACTAAGTTATGAATTAGTTTTAAATTAGAGATGACATAAAACCTGGGGTGATATTTCACTGAGGGTTTATTTTTAAATACAGGATGTGTAAAAATGACCCCATTTCAAAAAATCCAACAAGCCTTAATTGATTCACCTAAAACTTGGCTTATTACTGGCTGTGCAGGCTTTATCGGTTCAAACTTATTAGAAACACTGCTGCTATTAAATCAGAAGGTCGTCGGCTTAGATAACTTCGCCACAGGTCATCAGCACAACCTTGATGAAGTTCAAACGCAGGTTTCAGTTGAGCAATGGCATAATTTTCATTTTGTCAAAGGTGATATTCGCCAATTAGTCGATTGCCAAAGTGCATTCAGGCATTATGAACAGGGTGTTGATTATGTTCTTCATCAAGCCGCATTAGGCTCAGTGCCAAGGTCAATAGCCGATCCACTCTTAACAAACTCAGCAAATATCACCGGTTTTTTAACGATGTTAACCGCAGCTAAAGAAACGCAAGTAAATAGCTTTGTTTATGCCGCATCAAGTTCAACCTATGGCGATCATCCCGCATTACCCAAAGTGGAAGAGACTATTGGTAAACCCTTATCCCCTTATGCTGTAACTAAGTATGTTAATGAATTATACGCCGACGTTTTTTATAAAACCTACGGCTTGAACTGTACTGGCCTTCGTTATTTTAATGTCTTTGGTAAAAGGCAAGATCCAGAGGGAGCTTATGCGGCGGTCATTCCAAAATGGACTGCGGCAATGATAGCCAATGAAGAAGTACTCATTAACGGTGATGGTGAAACAAGTCGTGATTTTTGTTTTGTTGAAAATGCAGTCCAAGCTAATATTTTAGCGGCAACAGCAAACGATGCAGGTAAGAACCAAGTTTATAATGTTGCCTTAGGTGACAGAACCAGTTTGAATACTTTATTTGATAGTTTAAAGCTTGCATTGCAAGCCAATGGTGTTAATTATGAAAAATCACCAAACTACCAAGATTTTAGAGCTGGTGATGTGAGACATTCACAAGCTGATATTTCTAAAGCTAACTCTTTAATTGGTTTTGAGCCAACCTTTAAAATTCAAGAAGGTATTGATAAAGCCATGCCTTGGTATATCAATTTCGTAAACTCCCCAAGTTAATGCGTTACGGCATATACCCGTAACCATTCAAAGTGCACTTTGTAACAGGCACCTTAATTGGTAACGGGTATATAACTTACGTGGAGCATAAAAAAGCAGCATTCAATTGAATGCTGCTTTTTTATTACCTAACCGCTAGGGGTTGTTGATCTTTCGCGGTTAAATTTTGTTCGAGCTAAAAGCGTTTTATTCGCGGCGAGTAGCGTGTAGCCTAGTCATTCTACGCAAACACGACTCAACAATGAAAAAAACGCTTTTAGCCGAATCTTTCGGGCAGCGTTTGTTGGTCGTTTTTACGGCGTTATCACCTTTTTATGTGGAATAACCACATTACAAAGGCTCTGCCTTGTATAAATACCCAACAATTCGCTGCAAAAACAATCTCGAAAGATCAATAGCCCCTAAGGTTTTTAGCTTTAGTGGCGTGGGAAATAAACGTAATAGCGTTGGTATAATTCCATCGCTGTCATAAAAGCGTCACATAACTGACTTATACTTCGGCTCATTATTATAGTTGTATTCTCTAAATGAAATAAGCTACTGAGTAGCTTATTGATGATAAGGTTAATTAAGTGGCAAGTCTTATTAGTTCAAACCGAAGTCGCGGTATTAAAAATTCATTAGCAAAG
>JBAHZW010000102.1:0-26856 GCA_037132835.1 Colwellia sp.
CCGATGCTCGATTGGACCGACAGGCACTGCCGTTACTTTTATCGATTAATGTCACAACATACTGTGTTATATACTGAAATGGTCACCACTGGTGCTATTTTACATGGTAAAGGTGATTACCTCTCATATAATGAAGCTGAATCCCCCTTAGTCTTACAGCTTGGTGGTAGCGACGTTAAAGCGATGACTGAATGTGCAAAAATCGCCGAGCAGTATGGCTACAATGAAATTAATATCAATGTCGGCTGCCCATCTGATCGAGTGCAAAATGGACGTTTTGGTGCTTGTTTAATGGCGGAGCCTCAATTAGTTGCTGATTGTGTCGATGCAATGCAAGCCGCAACTCAAGTTCCTGTTACCGTTAAGTCTAGAATTGGTATTGATGATTTAGATTCTTATCAATTTTTACATACTTTTATCGAACAAGTTGCCCAAGCAGGTTGTCGGCACTTTATTATTCATGCCCGTAAAGCTTGGCTTACAGGCTTAAGTCCTAAGCAGAATCGTGATGTTCCACCGCTTGATTACAACAGGGTTTATCAAATTAAAAGCGACTTTAGTGCATTAAATATTTCAATAAATGGTGGGATAAAATCCTTAACAGAAGCCAGTGTACACCTCAAATATATTGATGGAGTCATGATTGGACGTGAAGTATATAATAGTCCTTATATGCTAACCGATGCAGATAACCAAATATACCAAGCTAATACTGCCAAATTGAGCCGAAAAGACATAATTGACTTGATGGTTCCCTATATTAACAATCATGTAAAAAATGGTGGTCGAGCATGGCACATATTACGGCATATGTTAGGACTGACTAATGGTTTGTCAGGGGCCCGAAAATTCAGGCAACATCTTAGTGAATGTGCAGGGAAAGATGGAGCCAATGGGCAGGTGCTGCTTGATGCCTTCGCTAAAGTGGTACTCTCATAAAGCGGTTTTATCTCTTCTCAATCACACCGTAAAAAAAACGCTCACATTCGAGTGATTTAAGTAGCCATGAGTGCTGCTCAAAATCACTCTCATCAAGATAAATAATGTCTTTTCCTATGGCTTCATAATAAGCGATTCGATGCTGGTGCGTTTCAGAGCTTAAATAAATGGCAGTTATGCAAATGCCTAAGCGTTTCGCCCGTTCCATTGATAATTATTCTGGTGAGGTTGTACACCTTTCTTTACCGCTTGCTGGTTTTTACATAGAGAAGGTACAATATTATGAGCTTAGCGAAATAACGTTCTGAGGCTAACATTAAAATGCTCACTTGTTTTTGCAAAGGTAAGCTCTTTTTCTTTTCTGTATGAAGGTACGTGTTAGCGAAAATCAAACCTACATCCCATTTTTCAATTGTAATATATTGTTATTTGTATATAACTTGCTGTTTGTATTTGATATATTAATTATGAATGAAAGTGAAGAGGGCGTTTATATCGCTTTATAAATTTCAGGGTGGGCAAAGGATATTTTATTTTGTATTGTTTATTCGATGGTTTTCATGGAACTTTAAAGAAGGGGTTTGATCATAAATAGCCATGAAATTTGAACCCAACCACTCACTATTTTTCAAATAGTTGAGGAGATTCGTCAGCATGAAATTAAGGCTCTGTTTCATCATTCGGTTGTCTACATTATAACGATATAATTTTATGTTGAATATTGCTGAAGTGTTAAGGCGAATTTCACCTGCACGGATGCTTATAAAGAGCCCTTGGCTGGGTTCATGCTTCTCGATTTTTTATGCAGTAATACTACAGTACCCTTGAAATGTCATTTAAAATTAGTGGTTTAGTATCAAAATAAATAGAAGCTTATACAACTTCAGGAAAACATAAATGATGAAAGTTAACTCGTCATTTTCATCGACAACCATGTAAATTAAAGTCATGATTTAGTTTTTGAACAGATTGAAAGTGGTTGTTGTTGTTTTAGGATCAATAAAAGTTGACGAGTACCGCGGTAGTCAAGTTATACCTTGTTCAGAGGCGCTTATTACTAAGCCTATTTTAACGTTTTTTTGAAAACATTGCTCTGTTAAAAGTAAGGGGTTCTGGTGGTTGGACGTATCAATGACTTAGGCGAAACAACTTCACCTCGAATTTAGCAACGGTACGTTATATCGCTTTAAGCTTATTAAAAATGGTTTGAACTTTTAAAGGCAGATTTAAACAAAGCCAAAATAAGCGAATCAAAGTAGCAGTTATAGAGCAACGATTGTGTCAGGGCTTTCTTTTATTTCTTCATCCGAGAGTTTGTATGAGGGAAAAAATGCGCTCTAGAACGGTTCATGATCTTACCCGTTACACATGGGTACTCTCGGTAAAGCAAGAATCAGTTCGTCAGGTTACTATGTATCTATTGAAACGGTGGCTATTCACTTCTTATCAATACCACCATATAGGATGTATTCCGGAAAGAAATTTAAGGCTATGGCCAGTCCATATTAGGAAATAAAATGCTTAATAAATTTACAGTCTCATTCCATTTTTCAGCGAAAAGTGCTTTCATTTTATGGACGCTCTTAATTGGTCTCTCTATGATATGGAACGTTAACCAAGCGAAAAATAGCCTCATGAAAAGTGCTTACGATGAAGCACAAAACAGCGTCCAAAAAGATATACTTCTAAGAACATGGTCAGTAAGCCACGGCGGTGTATATGTGCCCGTAACAGAATCACAAAAACCAGTGAAGTTGCTTGCAAAAATAAAAGAAAGAGATGTGATGACCCCTTCAGGGCGACAACTAACACTTCTCAATCCTGCTTCTATAACAAAGCAAACGATGAAACTGTATGAATTAGAATATGGCATTCAAGGTCGCATAACGTCATTAGATCCCATTAACCCACAAAATGTCGCCGATGAATGGGAAGTTCGCCAACTGTTAGACTTTGATAAACAAAAGTTCAAAGAAGTATGGGAGTCAGTGATTATTAAAGAACAACCCTTCCTCAGATACATGACACAATTGAAAGTTAAGCCGGGCTGCTTAAATTGTCACACTGAACAAGGCTACCAAGTGGGCGACATCATTGGCGGGATCGGGGTAAAGTTGCCAATGCAGGATTATCAAGCGCTCATTAATAAAGGAAATTACTATATATCAGCTTCTTACGGAGCAATTTGGATACTAGGTCTTTTAGGGATCTATTTTTACTTCAAGGTAATGTCTGCTGGCATCAAAGATCATGAAAATTCAGAGATAGCAATACGCATCTACAAAAATGCTTTTCAAAGTAGTTCAGATCCAAGTCTCATTTTCGATACAGAAAGTGTCATCACCGACGTAAATGATGCTTTCTTTGCCCATACTGGCTATAAACGGAGTGAAGTAATTGGTCAAAAGTGGAGTATTCTTCATTCTAAAAAAACGCCATCACAAACCTATCAGAATATGGAGGAGGCTGTAGAAAACGTAGGGCATTGGCAGGGTGAAGTGTATGGGTGTAAAAAAACAGGCGAGAGCTTTCCTAAATTGCTATCTATTGCAAGAATTATAGATGCAGGAAAGCCTTCATCACTCTATTTCTCTTCCTATAAAGATATATCTGAGCATAAAGAAAAAATTCAGCGCATTACATATCTTGCTCACTACGACATTCTAACTAACTTACACAATAGATTCAGCTTAGAAAAGCAGTTAACAAATGCACTCGTTGATGCAAAAAAAGATAATGTCAAACTCGCCGTACTTGTCCTTGATTTAGATAATTTCAAAGTCGTCAATGATACACTTGGTCACTATGTTGGAGATCAACTACTTATTCAAGTATCTAAAAAACTTAGCGAAGAGCTCAGAACCAATGACATTTTGGCTAGAATTGGCGGGGATGAATTTATTTTTGTATTAAATAATATCTCTGAAAATTATGATGCTGGACTTTTTGCAAATAAAGTTTTAGAGATTATAAATGGTACCTATCAAATTGCCCATCATCAATTATTTGTTACGTGCAGTATTGGTATCAGCCTTTACCCATATGACGGAAATAGCTCATCAGAGCTATTAAACTTCGCTGATATTGCGATGTATAAAGCGAAATCTGCAGGGCCAGGAAGTTTTCAATTCTTTTCCAAATCTATGTCTATTGCTATACAAGAAAAGTCGAAGCTTGATACTGACATGCGCATAGCCTTGATGAAAAATGACTTTGAGCTCTATTTTCAGCCAATATTAAATGCTAAAACACTTAAAGTAGAATACGCCGAAGCTTTGATTCGGTGGAACCATCAAGAGCAAGGTTTTATTGCTCCAGATAAATTTATTCCTATAGCAGAAGAGAGTGGTTTTATCATCGAATTGGGAGCCTGGGTAATTCAGAATGCTTGTGAGAGTCTAGCGACCATTCAGCAAAAAGGAATCACACTGTTGAGTCTGTCGGTAAACCTATCACCTAAACAGCTCTACTCTAATGATCTCGTGAACATTCTTAAGCAATCAATGAAAGAAAATAAAATAAACCCTTGCAACTTGGAACTTGAGATAACTGAAACAGCCGCAATGGAAGACTTGGAACTTGCACGCGTACAATTAGAGGGACTAAATCAGCTAGGGGTTACACTGACCATTGATGATTTTGGCACGGGTTATTCTTCGCTTGCGTACCTTAAAAAGCTTCCGTTTAATAAAATCAAAATTGACAAGATTTTCGTCAGTGATTTAGGTGATGAAATTCAGGATGAAGATATTATTATCGCAACGCTATCGCTTGCCAAGTCTTTAACACTTAAGGTTGTAGCAGAAGGCGTTGAAACAAAGATTCAAGCTGACTTCCTTATTAATAATAACTGCGACTTATTACAGGGCTTTTTGTTTAGCAAACCTCTGCCATTAGCTGAGTTTTGTCAGTTTGTTGCAGATCATAATGGAGAGTAAATCGACGAGATAAGAGATGATATTTTACCACTAAAACTGGATGCTTGGTTATAGTGGGATCATGTAAGGAGGTAAATAGATTAACGCGATATTTAATTTTACTGCTTCGGTTTTGATTCTCTGAGTGGGCTGTTAACCAGCCCCGTTAACCGTATTTTCTAAATGTTCTGATTTAATAGCGTACACAATATTGGGCCGAGATCGGCTACCTGTGGTTTTTATCGCATAATTTTTTGTCTTTAATCACTTCTAAATTCGGATGATATGTAACTACGTTGTCAAAATATTGGTAATGTACCACTGCGACTGTGTTCAAAGACTAATGACGTTTCAACCGTGGTTACTTCATCACGTGAGGTGATGTTTTTGAAAACGAACTGACGTAAGTGCTCACTGTCTTTAACTGACATGTGTATATAGTAGTCGTAACTCCCACCCATATGATACAAGTTAAGTATTTCAGGCGTTTGCAATAAATCATCTCGAAATTTATTTACGACCTCTTCCGAATAGGGCTGTAAACGAATTGCTGCAATCGCTTCAATATTTCCTCCGATTGCTTTTAAGTTCACATCAATAAGTGCCCCTTTAATAATGCCACTTTGCTTTAAGCGCTTTACCCGCTCTAAACATGTAGAGGGCGCAATACCTATTTTGGCCGCGAGTTCTTTATTGCTAATGCCAGCATCGTTATATAAAAGGGTTAATATTTTTAAATCGACACCATCAAGCTTCTTCATTGGTCACCTGTATATTTATATATTAATAAGGTCTGAAATATTACACATAATATTGGCGTAGGCACCAGTAAAATTATAGTGTTTTTGAATTTTTGAGATTATAGCGTCCTATCAATCAATAACCTAGTCTAGACGTTTTACTTTCCTATTAGATCATCGCCCTTCAGTAATTCATGCCTACCATGAAAGTAGCATAAAAAGCTTGATCTAGAACGGCTTTATCTTTACGCGTTTTTTTGTTCTAATGTCATCCATATCGTTCCAGTGGTTTTTTCTTTATACGAAAGGATAGTCAGTACAAGTATTCACCTTGATTATATTACCAATAGTTGACTTGCAGGACATATTTTGGCGTGTTTTAGTTTTAGCTATTATTACTTGAATTTAGGAACAATAAAAAGGAACATTATGCCTCTTGCCACCATAGATACATTTTTGAAAAAAGAGTCTGCCAGCGGAATTATTTTAATGTTTATGGCTGTATTTGCCATGATTTTTGCTAACTCGCCTTGGGCGCACTGGTATGCGTTGTTACTCGATGTGCCCGTAGTCATTGCCATTGGGTCGTTTGAAATAGCTAAACCGCTATTACTCTGGATTAATGATGGCTTAATGGCATTATTTTTCTTTTTAGTGGGGTTGGAATTAAAACGTGAATTTTTAGAAGGTGATTTATCTCAACCTGGGCAAATTACTTTGCCTGCAATTGGCGCACTTGGTGGTATGACGATACCTGCACTTTGTTATGTTGCACTTAATTATGATAACCCTAATGCGATCAATGGTTGGGCTATTCCTACGGCAACAGATATTGCTTTTGCTTTAGGTATTTTGGCTATTATTGGTTCAAAAGTTCCCTTGCAGTTAAAAGTCTTTTTAACGTCGTTAGCTATTTTTGATGACTTAGGTGCAATAATTATTATTGCACTTTTCTATACTGAGCAGTTATCTGCGCTGTCATTAATCATCGCAGCGACTATGTTGGTATTATTATTTTCTTTGAACCGTTTCAATGTGACTTCGACATCACCCTATTTGTTTATTGGCGGTATTCTTTGGGTGGCGGTGTTAAAGTCAGGCGTTCATGCAACACTAGCTGGAGTTATCTTAGCATTCTTTATTCCTATTAAAGGTGATGGTGATGAACCCTCACCGCTTAAATCTTTAGAGCATAACTTACATACCACAATTGCATTTGTGGTCTTGCCTATTTTCGCATTTGCTAATGCGGGAATTAGCTTTGCGGGTATTGGCTTTACACAAATTGTTTCGCCTGTTCCTTTGGGGATTATTCTCGGCTTAGTGGTGGGTAAGCAACTGGGTATATTTGGTTTTTGTTTTATTGCCATTAAGCTCGGCTTTGCAAAACTACCAACCAATGTGAATTGGATCTTATTGTATGGCGTATCACTACTTTGTGGTGTTGGCTTTACCATGAGTTTATTTATCGGTTCACTGGCTTTTGAACAAAGCTCAACCTCGCCTATTTTTCAGGATCGGTTAGGTATTGTCATAGGCTCATTGATTTCAGGCGTTATGGGTTACTTCGTGGTTAAGTGCGCGGTCAAAAAACTCTAATAACGGTTAAATATTTTGAGTAATTAATTTAAAATGGCGATGTAACATTCGCCATTTTTCGTTACAATAGCGACAATCATTTCAGCTCACTAACTCCAGATAACTAGCGTCGTTCATGCAGCATCACTATCAAGATCTTATTTCTCTCTTTCAACACGTTTTTTTTAAACAATATAACACTTGCTTGATTAAAGGGGAGGGGGAGCCTTTATATTTACCTGCGAGTGAAAGCTGTAATCACCATCAAGTTATTTTTGCTCATGGTTATTACGCGAGTGCCCTTCATGAAATAGCACACTGGTGCCAAGCGGGGAAAGAAAGACGTTTATTAGTAGACTTCGGTTATTGGTATATCCCAGATGGACGTAATGAGCAGCAACAAAAAAAGTTTGAACAGGTTGAAGTTATTCCCCAAGCCATTGAGTGGGCTTTTAACGTAGCAGTACAGAAAAAATTTCATACCTCATCTGATAACCTCAGTGGTTATCAAGGTGATAGCAACGGATTTAAAGCCAAAGTTTATCAGCAGGTATTAAACTTTGTTGAAAAAGGATTTCCACCGAGAGCTGAGCAGTTTATCAAAGTGCTGGCTAATTTTTATCAAACGGCTTATCCCTTATCACCTGATCAGTTCAGTGACAGTGATGAATGCCGTAGTGAAGATAATAGAGAAATGCTTGATAAGGAAATACTGTGAAGCACTTTAAACTGGGTTTTATTATTAATCCCATTGCCGGTATTGGTGGTAGTGTTGCGCTCAAGGGAAGCGATGGCATGGCAAAGCATGCATTAGCCCTTGGCGCAACGCCACAGGCCAATGCAAGAGCGAAACTAGCACTTGAAGTTTTATTGCCGTATCAAAGAGATATTATTATTTATACTGCAAATAATCAAATGGGTGAACAATGCGCAAAAGACTTAGGCTTTAACGTAACCGTACTTTATAAGTCAGCCAATGAACAGACTAAAAATGAAGACACTGAATTAGCCGTTAAAGCTTTATTAGCTAACGATGTTGATATTATTTTATTTGCCGGCGGCGACGGAACCGCAAGAGATATTTCCAATGTCATTGTTATAGATGACAGTCAACAAGTTCCTGTTTTAGGGCTGCCAGCTGGGTGTAAAATTCACTCGGGTGTTTATGCTATTACGCCCAAAGCGGCGGGTCGAGTTATAGAATTAATGATCACTAAGGAATTAGTCACCTTAACTACTGGCGATGTCATGGATATAGACGAAAGTTTATTTAGGCAAGGTATTGTCAAAGCGAAGTGGTATAGCGAAATGAAAATTCCGAGTGAGCTACGTTATGTGCAAGCCGTTAAGGCTGGCGGAATCGAAAATGATGAGTTAGTTTTGCAAGATATAGCGGCTAATGTTATTGAAGAGATGAACGATTATGAGGAGAGGCAGTTTATTGTGGGCTCAGGCTCTACTACGGCTTTTCTAATGAATGAATTGGCATTGAAAAACACCTTGTTAGGCGTCGATATCATCAGGGAGCAAGAGCTACTTGCCGTAGATGTAACAGAAAGAGAACTCTATAAAGCCATCACTGAATACTCAGGTTTAACAAAGCTGGTGATAACATTAATTGGCGGTCAAGGTCATGTTTTTGGCCGTGGTAATCAACAATTAAGTCCCCGAATTATTCGTACTATTATAGCGCAGCCTGGCGGTATCAATAATATTATTATTTTAGCGACTAAAACAAAGCTAGCGGCTTTGGCTAACAAGACCTTGATTAGCGATACTGGGGACAGTGAACTAGATCAACAGTTATCTGGCTTTATGCAGATAACCACGGGTTATAAAGATCAAGTGCTTTACCCCATTGGTTAGCCCTTAATAACGCTAATTTTACTTTTAAACTTATTTTTTGAAGTGGTATTCATGTCAGATAATTTAACAATTTCATTAAAAACACTCACAACGGTCGCTGATTTGTATCAATGCTTAGATGACTTGTTTGAACAAGATGCTGATAGCGACACCTTATTTGCTGGTGGTTACCTTCGTGGTATTAGTTCCTTGGTCGCGACAGATTTCGGTGATGAAAATCAAAGGCTAATTCCCACGCTACTTGAAAGTATCTCAATAAAAATCAGTCAAGCCAAGACTGAGTTATCACCGCAAGATCATGCCATAGTGACCAATTTTTGGTTGCTGGTTCAAGAGAATATTTCGACTCAATAACTGTCGGCCTCTAGGTTACTTTTCGTTTAATTATATCTCGGATGATGAATCTATTTGGACTTAAATTGAATAACATTTTGTTATTCAAAGGGTAGGGGGTATTGCACAATTCAGCCGTTAAAATATCAGCCGCTAATGGCGCTGAGCACAAGCCCCGCGCTCCCAGACCAAGTAATACATAAAGGTTATCTATACACGGCGCCGCTTGGCTATACGGCCAGTTTTTATCTTTAGCTAAATGTGGATATGCGGCAATATGTGCATCAATATCGGGTATCGCGCCCACCAGAGGAAGGTGGTCTTGTGACATACAGCGTAATCTCGCTTTACTTGATGCTATGTCTTGTACTTGCCAGTCAATATTTGCTGATAACTCGGGCAAACATTGACTGAGTGTTGATAAATTATATTCATCATCCGTTTTATTTGTAGTGATATTTGTATCGTTCTTCTGGAACGTAGCCCCAATACAATGTATGCCTTTATGTTCTGGCGTTAGGTACCCCTTGTGACAAATAACCGTCGAAAGTTTATTAATTTGTTTATTACTTTTCATACTCGTTACTTGTCCACGAGTCGCGGTTAAAGGCAGAGGTTTTACTTGCTCAATGTCAATGGCTTCTGCACCTGCACAAATAACTAGCACACTGGCGTTAAATTCACCCTGATCACTGGTTAATCGCCATGAGAAATTCTCCTTACTTGAGTCAGCATGAGATCCCGTCTTCATTAATTGGGTGATTTTACTAATGTGCGTATCGGTGATGACTTTTAGACGGTTTGTTGCTTGAGCGGCATTAAATATTTGTTTAACGAGGGCCTGCGGTGACAGCCAACCGGCATTTGGCATGAAGAGTCCCCCATAAGGTAGATTTATACTGGCAAGATTACTGGCCTCTTTAGCATTAACACCATGAATGAGGTCTTTAGGCCAGTTATTTAACCTTTCAAAAGTTTGTTGTCTAGTGATTAACGCCTCCTTATAAGAAACGTCTAAGAGTCCACACCATTGATGTGCAAAGGGGAAACCTTGCGCTTCAATCTCTGAATAGAGTGCTTTCGCCCGCCAGAAAGCTTGTTGATAGAATACGCTGATATCATCGGTCTGTTGATGCAATAAAGGGAATAAAGCGCCGATAGCATTACTAGATCCCCCTTGGGCAAGTGCACTGTCTTTACAATATAAAGTGACTTGTATACCTTGTTTGGTTAATGCGTATGCAGTACAAGCGGAAGCTATGCCACCGCCAATGATACTGACATGTTGCGGCTTTACAATACGAGGTCTTAAGTAATAGCCCTTAGAGGTTAGAGGATCACTTTGCATGATAGCAAAAAGCATTGCCTTCTTTTTATCTTGTACTGAATGCGCTTCAAGTCGAAAACCAAGATCACAAAGCTGTATATTCAATGTGCCGTCAATCGTAGCTGTGGTTAAGGTCGCTTGGTCTTTTGTCAGTCGGCCAATTTGCGTAAATAACGTTTTACTCCACATCGCTGAATTTTTTTTTGAAGAAAATCCATCTAGGTACCAAGCATCAACTAAACCATACTTAGCACACTTTATAGTAGAGAAACCTTGGGCTGGCTCATCAAAGATCAGGGTTAAGCGTACTTGGTTATTTAAAAAGCTTGTTTGAAATGTTTTTCCTGCCATTTTTTCAGGGTGATCAGGGTAAGTATCAGTTAATGCTCGTGCTAAGGTTTTGAGTTGTGGCAATATTGACAAGGACTTTATTAGCTGATCTTTTGTCAATGGGGACTTCTCTACACTAATATAATTTAACGGAGCAAGTGGAGACGGGGAAATCTGTTGCGCTTTTTGGTACGCCTGTAAGGTTAATAAAAAATTTATGCCGATACCAAATCCTGTTTCTGCGACGGTGAATGTTTGTTTAGCCGCCTCCAAACGTGATTCTATCGTATTTTTTTGGATGTAAATAAAATCATTTTGCCAGTAAGCAGATTTATTCGTACTATAGCATTCATTGAACTGTGGGTCGTTGGCTTTACTATCGCTTTGTTGGGTGATTGTGCTGTATCTGTTTGTTTTACAGTGTCTTTTCATGAGTTATTCATCAGGTGTCTTTATTTTGTGGGAGAGTAAATTAATAAGATCATTGTGCTATTTTACGCTAAATCATGATTTCGTTCAGAAAATAATAATAGATTAATAAAAATGTCATAGATAATTAAAATTGGATGTCCTATTATAGTGTACAAGTGTACGCTGGTTTTATTGTGAACAGCAATAATAAATGCCAGTTTAATGGCTATTACGAGTGTAATAGCGCTAAATTTTATAATTATAGTTGGTTAGTTAAATGAAACGTGTAGTAATCACAGGTCTAGGTATTGTATCTAGCATTGGTAATAATGCTGAAGAAGTTTTAGCCTCATTAAAAGCGGGTAAGTCAGGTATCACTCACTCGGACAGCTTTGCTGAACAAGGCTTGAAAAGTAATGTTTGGGGTAAGCCAACTATAGAGATTAAAGATCACATTGACCGTAAAGCGGTACGCTTTATGGGTGATGCGGCAGGTTATGCTTACATCGCTATGGATGAAGCGATTAAAGATGCTAAGTTAACAGAAGACGATATTTCCAATGTACGTACGGGCATAGTTGCTGGCTCTGGTGGCGCTTCATCAGAGAACATTGTTGCTTCAACGGATACATTACGCAGTCGCGGTATTCGCCGTGTAGGACCTTACGCTGTACCTAAAACAATGGGTAGTACAGTATCAGCTTGTTTAGCAACACCATTTAAAATTAAAGGTGTTAACTATTCAATTAGTTCGGCTTGTGCAACCAGTGCTCATTGTATTGGTAATGCCATGGAACTGATCCAACTAGGCAAACAAGATGTTGTTTTTGCTGGTGGTGGTGAAGAAGTTCATTGGTCATTGGCGATGATGTTTGACGGTATGGGCGCATTATCAGCGGGTCGTAATGATACACCTGAACTTGCTTCACGTACCTATGACAGTCATCGTGATGGTTTTGTTATCTCTGGCGGCGGCGGTATGGTTGTTGTTGAAGAATTAGAACATGCACTAGCACGAGGCGCACATATTTATGCTGAACTTGTTGGATATGGCGCAACCTCGGATGGTTATGACATGGTAGCACCAAGTGGCGAAGGCGCAGTACGTTGTATGCAACAAGCAATGGAAGGTGTGGAAGGAAAAATTGATTACTTAAATACACACGGTACGTCTACACCTGTGGGTGATGTTAAAGAGTTAGGCGCTATTCAAGAATTATTTGGTGAAGACTCACCAGCGATTAGTGCCACAAAAGCGATGACAGGTCATGCATTGGGTGCTGCTGGTGTTCATGAAGCTATTTATTCTATTTTGATGATGGAAAATAGCTTTGTTGCCCCATCAATTAACATTGATGACTTAGATGAAAAAGCAGAAGGCTTGGATATTGTTACTGAAAAACGTGATGTTGAACTAAATCTTATCATGTCTAATAGCTTCGGTTTTGGTGGTACAAACGCGACACTGGTGATGAAAAAATATAAATAATCTCACTAATGGGAAGTCTGTTGCTTTGAAGGAAATAACAACCACGTTGAATTCATTGATACGTGGTTTTTTATGCCTAAAATTTGATAAGCCCTTTAGGTAAAATATGGCGCTTAGGCTCATAATAAAGGTATAATCACTTTCCTTAATATAATCAGTAAATCAGTAAGCACAAATGAAAATATACTTTGATGAAAATATGCCGTATGCCAAAGAATTCTTCAGTGAACTTTGTCAATTCAATGGCGATGAACAAGGTGAGTTAATCGCTTTTTCTGGTCGAACATTAACCGCAGAGCAAGTTGCCGATGCCGATGTATTATTAGTACGTTCAATTACTCAAGTGAATGAAAAACTGCTTCATCTTAATAATAAACTTTCATTTGTGGGCAGTGCAACGATAGGCACCGATCATATCGATCAAGAATATTTAGCCAAGCGAAATATATGTTTTCATGCTGCTCCAGGTTGTAATGCAACGTCAGTAGCTGAGTATGTATTAAGTGCCTTAGTTGTTTTAGCAGAAAGGTATCTACTTAATTTATCTGTCTTAACGGTGGGCATCGTGGGTGGGGGTAATACCGGTACTCGATTAAGTGAAAAGTTATCGGTATTAGGCATTAAATATAAAATATGTGATCCATTGTTAGCAGATAAACAAGCACAAACGAAACCTTCCCCAGCCGCTGATAGTAGGCATTATGTATCATTATCTGAAGCTTTAGCCTGTGATGTTATCTCATTACATGTCCCCAAAGTTGTCGGTGGTAAGCACTCAACGGATAAGCTTTTAAATGAAGTTAATTTAGCCTCGTTACGACAAGATCAAATTTTGATCAGTGCCTGTCGAGGTGATGTCATCGATAATCACGCTTTACTCGCCTTAAAAAAAAGAGGACATGGTTTAAAGATTGTGCTTGATGTGTGGCAAGGCGAGCCTAATGTGCTTGAAGACTTAATTGCTTACACCGAAATAGCCACGGCACATATTGCTGGTTATAGCTTAGAAGGGAAAGCTCGTGGCAGTGAAATGCTCTATCTGGCATTATGTCAACACCTCAACATGGAAGTTAAATATCAGTTAAAAACCTTTTTACCGTCGGCAAGTATCCCTGTCATTGAAATTAATCAAGGGTTCAGTCAAATACTACTAAACCAGTTAGTTAAAATGGTTTACGATGTTCGACGAGACGATGCAATATTTCGTCAACAATTATTCGAACAAGGTTTCGATAGTTTACGAACAAATTACCCCGTTCGCAGGGAGTTTTCTGCCACAACGGTTATCTTATCAAACAACGCCGATAGTGATGTGCCACATCGCTTAGGCTTTAGTAAAATGTTTAATTAGAAGAGAGAGGATCATGGCACAGAAATTCGACGTATGTATACTTGGCGCAACTGGATTAGTTGGCAAAACAATTATGGAAATTTTAGAGCAAAGAAAATTTCCTATCAATAAACTCTACCCCTTAGCAAGTGCTCGCTCAGCGGGTGAAATCATAGAGTTTAATGGCGAAAGTATTGAAGTACTTAACGCTGAAAACTTTGATTGGAGCCAAGCACAAATTGGCTTCTTCTCTGCTGGCGGCGCTACTTCTGCTAAGTTCGCTCCTCTTGCTGGTGAAGCGGGTTGTATCGTTATTGATAATACCTCTGAATTCCGCTATGACGACGATATTCCACTTATTGTGCCTGAAGTTAACCCCGCAGCATTAGCGGAATACCGTAATCGCAATATTATTGCTAATCCAAATTGTTCAACTATTCAGATGATGGTGGCGATAAAACCAATCTATGATGCGGTTGGTATTAGTCGTATAAATGTGAGTACTTACCAGTCTGTTTCGGGTGGTGGTAAAGAGTCAATGGATGAATTAGCAAAACAAACCGCCGATTTGTTAAGTGGCAAGCCAGTAGAAAGTAAAAATTTTTCTCGGCAAATCGCTTTTAATGTTATCCCACAAATTGATGTCTTTTTAGAAAATGGCTACACCAAAGAAGAGATGAAAATGGTGTGGGAAACCAAGAAGATTTTAGGTGATGATAATGTGCTAGTTAACCCTACAGCCGTGCGTGTACCGGTATTTTTCGGTCATGGCGAAGCCTTACACATTGAAACCAATACTCCTATCTCAGCGGAAGAAGTTAAAGACTTATTAGAGCAAGCTCCCGGTGTAGTCGTGTGTCGTAATGATGAAGACTTTCCAACTCAAATTGGTGACGCTAGCGGCAATGATGAGACTTATGTTGGGCGTATAAGGGAAGATATTAGCCACCATAGCGGCATCAATATGTGGGTTGTTGCTGATAATGTGCGTAAAGGTGCGGCAACAAATAGTGTGCAAATTGCTGAGTTATTAGTAAAAGACTATTTAAGCTAAGCTTGTGTCACTTTAAGGATCACTCGTGGTATAAATAAAATCGTCGTTAACTATAGCAATATAGTTATCGGCGAATTTTTATATAGCCTAACAAACATTAATTTTTATGGCTTTAAATATACGGTGCTGAGTTACTCTAGAATCAATAAATAGAGACTCATTGACTTAATTTGGAATTATCTTGTTAGTTAATGATTTTTTTTGGAATAAAAATTGCAAGCTTTACACTTTAGTTAAGCTTTTCCCTAGAAGGGTGAAGTAATATGATATTTTTTTGACGCACATGATTAGCTCATAACTTAAATTAGGACATCCCGATGCAAAAATTATTGCGCCTGAGCCTAAAACAGGCGGTTATTCTCATCATACTTACGGTGCTTTTTCCGGTAAGTGCCGAAGAAGATCTCGGCGTTCGCGTGCTCGGTCCTAAAGGCAGCGATGTCTTTCCTTATAAACACTTCGGACCAATCACTTCTAGAGATACATTGTGGAACATTGCAACTCGCATTCGCCCCGACAGTCGTTTGAGTGTCTATCAAGTTATGCAGGCGTTATATCAAAAAAACCCACAAGGTTTTGCCAATAATAATATTAACCACTTAGTTGAAGGTCAATACTTACAAATACCATCGTTTGACAGCATGATGGCAATAGATCGAGATAGTGCAAAAGAAAAAGCTCAAAAGGCGAGCAACTCCTGGAAAAAGTTACATGTTACAAAAGCTAAAAAGGTTTTACCAAGAGAGCCAAGCATTAAGAAAAAAGATTTAGACAATGTTAAAACTGAAATTAATGAGCAATTACAACAAATAGATAGTCAGCAGCAAAAACGTTTAGCAAATATTCAAAGTGACATTTCAGAATCAATTAGTGGCTTGCAAGCTATTTTACAAGAAAATGAGAGTTTACGTCAGCGATTGACCTCTTTTAATGACCAACTTGATGTAATGCAGGATGAAGTAGCAAAAGGTAAAGAGGTCAAATTGCAGATGGACGACATGCTCAAACTGCAGCAAGCCCTACTTGAAAAAGCCGAAGCTAGAGAGAAAGATCTTTTACTAGAAAAACAGCTCGCAGAATTTACTGAGCAAAGCATTATTTCACAATTGTGGTTTAAAATTGTCATGGGTACTGTACCGGCTATCTTGATATTATCGTTACTGGCCTTCTTCCTCTTTAAACGTAGAAAAAAAGCTTCAGATGAAGCATTTATTAGTGAATTAACTGATCAAGAGCAAAGACCGGTAGCTAAGGAAGAAAAAGCACAGGAAGATCTATTGGATAATGCTGAATTATCCCTCGATGATGAATTATCCCTCGATGATGAATTATCACTCGATGATGACGATGTTATTCATTTAGATGACGATGACAATATAGATGATCTTGATGATCTTGATGATCTTGAAGATATACTACTTGATGAGGGAAACAATGAAGAACTTCAAGGTAGTGAATTAGAGCAAGATAATTTAGATTCCCTATTATCAGATTCAGATTCAGATTCAGATGATATTGATGTGTTGCTTGACTCTGTAGGTGACTCAGTCATTGATTCGGTAATTAGCGAAGCAGAGCCAGATACTGAACAAGCAACGACTGAAGAAAATGAAGATGAAACTGCTCAGGAAAGTGACCTTGATGTAGCCGAGGCAGATGATATTGATGCGCTGCTTGACTCCGTAAATAGCTCAGAGAATGGCTCAGTCAGTGATTCGGGAATTAGCGAAGCAGAGCCAGATGCTGAACAAGAAACTACTGAAGAAAATGAAGATGAAACTGCTCAGGAAAGTGACCTTGATGTAGCCGAACCCGATGATATTGATGCGCTGCTTGACTCCGTAAATAGCTCAGAGAATGACTCAGTCAGTGATTCGGAAATTAGCGAAGCAGAGCCAGATACTGAACAAGAAACTACTGAAGAAAATGAAGATGAAACTGCTCAGGAAAGTGAAGATGAATCAGCCATTGATGTAGCCGATCCCGATGATATTGATGCACTGCTTGACTCAATGTCGACTCAAGCCCCAACGTTGCCACAAGCGACTCAAGAAGATGCAGCAGTAAAAACGGATCAATCAAAAGCCGATGAAAGCGAGCAACTTGCTGAGGATGAGCGGGCAGAAAAAGCAAGCTCGTTAAGTGCTGAAGACTTAAAGGTTCAGCAGGAAATTGCAGAAAATGAAGCAAAAATAGACGGATTTACAGCGGAATATGTAACACCATTTCTTACCGCTGATTTTAGCGATACTATTACCTCAGACAGTGAGTCAGTAGCTAATACCCTAAATAATGGCAATAGTAGTGAAAATGACGCGTTAGATGAAGAACTAAATATTGATGCACTTATTGCCGAAACGGTAAGTAAGGATGGTACGGCTGAAAGTACCCAACAAAATGAAGATGAGCTGGTAGAAAAAGCAAGTCCATTAAGTACTGAAGACTTAAAGGATCAGAATGAAAGCGCAGAAAATGAAGCTAAAATAGCTGAATTTACAGAGGAATATGTAACGCCATTCCTTACCGCTGATTTCAGCGATATTATTAGCACAGACAGTGATAAGAGTAATGGAAATGATGCGGAAGCGTTAAACGATGAGCTAGATATTGATGCACTGATTACCGAGACGGTAAGTGAAGCTGATGCGGCTGAAAGCCTTCAAAAAAATGATATTGGTGATAGCTTAACGGACTCACTAGAAAGTGAAGCGCTCAATGAGCCAAGTGATGATGGACTTATTGAGTCTGAGTTAAGTAAATTATTAACTGATGAGTCACTTGAAGATACGGCGGAACAAGAGGACGGTATTTCACCTAGAGAATTGGCTCCTGACTTCAACGATGAAGAAGTTTTATCTGCATTATTATCTGAAACAGCTGATTCAAATGAAGATAAGCCTCAAGACTTGGATGAACTAGAGGTAATTAAAGAGTTAGATGATGTTGATTTTGATGAGCTATTAGCAAATATTGAAGAAGAATCTGCTAATACATTGTTGGACGATGAAGCGACATCTTCCCTTGATGATGGCTTGGAAGGTAATGATATTGGCGATGACACAATGGATAGTCGTCTTAGCGGAGAAGACAGCGTAGCCTCGCAAACATCAAAGTCAACAGAAGATTATGTTTCTGTTGAAAATCTTCTCTCAGAAAGCTTAGATGAGCAGGGTATATCAGCGCCTTACGAAAAAAAGAATATTGACGTTGGTTTAGGTCAGTTTAGTGAAAATGGACAGAATATTGATGTTGATGAAAATGGTGCAATGTCGAGTAAATTAGATCTGGCAAAAATGTATATAGAGATGAATGATGAAGAAAATGCTCAAGTTATCTTGCAAGAAGTTATTTCTAAAGGCGATAAAAACCAGAGAGTTAAAGCTAAAGCATTATTAGATTCATTGTAAAGCTTATTATTAGATAACAAGCAATAGCGCATCAGGATAAAATAAAGGATAATACCGCACGAAAATACTATCCTCATTTTAAAAGGCAATTTGCATGCGTTATGCGTTAGGTATTGAGTATGATGGTAAAAATTATTGTGGCTGGCAACGCCAAATTAATGCTGTCACAGTACAAGAAAAAGTTGAAAAAGCATTATCAAAAGTTGCGGATGAACCCATACAGGTTATATGTGCAGGACGCACCGATACAGGGGTTAATGCCACTCATCAAGTCATTCATTTTGATACGTCAAAAAAGCGTAAAGATGTTGCTTGGACTTTAGGAGTAAATACACACTTACCTTCTGATATTGCTGTTTCATGGGTGAAGAACGTCAATGATGAATTTCATGCCCGATTTAGCGCCACTGCTCGTCACTATCGTTATATTATTTATAACAATCCTCTTCGTTCCGCTATTTTGAGTCATGGAATCAGTCATTGTCATTATGCTCTTGATGAAACGCTTATGCAGCAAGGTGCAGATTACCTTATTGGAGAACATGATTTTACCTCGTTTAGAACGGTTCATTGCCAATCTCATTCAGCAATTCGAACCATAAAGCATTGTCGAGTGACTAGGCAGGGTGACTATATTGTTGTTGATGTTAAGGCGAATGCTTTTTTACATCATATGGTTAGAAATATTGTTGGTAGCTTAATGCGAGTGGGTCAAGCACAAGAGGTGGTTCCTTGGATAAAAGAAGTTTTATTAGCTAAAAATCGTTGTGTTGCTGGTGTAACGGCCCCCCCTGAGGGCTTATATTTTGTCGATGTTGACTACCCTGGACAGTTCGAGTTACCTAAAAGCCGTTTAGGTCCGTTATTTTATAGATAAGTATTTGATTCATATTATTTACTAAGCAGACCCGTTTTTTCTATATAGTATAGGCTATACTGTGCTTTAATAATCAGTTTACGATTAGCATTAATAATAAATAGAGTTTGAGGGTGTTTTTTCACGAATAAATTACCCATCAATATACCGACAGATATTTCGTTGCAACAGGCAAAATAAAATTATGAGCTGGATAGAGAAAATTCTCCCAAGAGCAAAAACGACACAAAAAAGTAACATTCCTGAGGGGGTATGGAGTAAATGTACTTCATGTAATTCTGTGCTTTATAAGGCTGAATTAGAACGTCAAATTTCAGTATGCCCAAAATGTGATCACCATATGCGAATCAGTGCACGTAAACGTATTGATAGCTTTCTTGATCAAAACAATCGTATCGAATTAGGTGCAGAGTTTGAAGCAAAAGATATCTTAAAGTTTAAAGACTCTAAACGATACAAAGACCGTATTAGTGCAGCTCAAAAAAATACGGGTGAGAAAGATGCTCTCGTGGTAATGAAAGGTGAGCTAAACGGTATGCCCGTTGTTGTGGCCGCATTTGAATTTGCCTTTTTAGGTGGTTCTATGGCCTCGGTAGTCGGTGCGCGCTTTGTTAAAGGGGTTGAGTGTTGTTTAGAGCATAACCTACCCTTTATATGCTTCTCTGCTAGTGGCGGCGCACGTATGCAAGAAGCACTTCTCTCTTTAATGCAAATGGCAAAAACAAGTGCTGCTTTAGCTAAAATGAGTGAAAAAGGCCTTCCTTATGTCTCTGTATTGACTGACCCTACCATGGGGGGAGTCTCTGCTAGTTTAGCTATGTTAGGAGATATCAACGTTGCCGAGCCTAAAGCGTTAATTGGTTTTGCTGGCCCTCGTGTTATCGAACAAACGGTTCGAGAAAAACTGCCCGAGGGTTTCCAACGTAGTGAATTTTTATTAGAAAAAGGCGCGATTGATATGATTGTTGATCGCCGTGAAATGAGAACAACTTTAGCACGTATGCTGGCTAAATTTATGGGTCAAGCTAGCGTAGTATCCTAAGTCATATTAGCAAATACCTGTTACTGTATATTTACTCAAATTTTTGTTGATAGCATAAATGTCAAAATCAAAATCAAGCCACTATCAAGATTTTACTAATCTCGATCAGTGGCTTCATTACTTAGAATACCTCCACAGTAGCGAGATAGACCTTGGCTTATCTCGAATTGGTATTGTGACCGAACGTTTAGCTATTGATTTAAGCTTTGCTAAAGTGATTACGGTTGCAGGTACCAATGGCAAAGGCACTACCTGTGCTTTTATTGAAAATGCTTTATTTATTACAGAAAACGTTCTTAAAGAAAAAGCTATTAGCGAGATAAGCGCTTGCCAACAAGGTGTTGCGGTATACTCATCTCCTCACCTTGAACATTTTAATGAACGTCTTCGGATCAACAAGCAAGATGTTTCCGATCAAGCCCTTATCGATGCTTTTAAAAAGATCGAAGTGGCACGCGGTGATATTTCTCTGAGCTATTACGAATATACAACATTAGCTGCATTGTTGGTGCTAATGGTGGTTAAACCTCGCTTTATTATCCTTGAAGTCGGTCTAGGTGGTCGTTTAGACGCCACCAATATTATTGATGCGGATATAGCTGTCATCACGACGATAGATTTAGACCACCAAAATTTCCTAGGTAACGATCGAGAAAGTATCGGCTTTGAAAAAGCGGGTATCATGCGACAAGGGCAAGACATTGTTATAGGTGATATAGATGTGCCCAAATCGGTATTAGCTCATGCTGGTTCATTACATGCGCGTCAGGATGAAAATTTATTCATACGCGAACAAGCGTTTGTTGTTAAAGAGGGCAAACGCCAATGGCAATGGCAAACTAAGCAAACACGGTTAACCAACTTAAAGCCGACTTACGTACCAAGTGATAATGTTGCTACAGCGCTAATGGTATTGGAAAAGCTTAATATTCCTTTGACCACGGCATTTGTTAATGAAGTTATTTCGATAACCAAGGTTGCAGGCCGAACAGAATTGATAAAACAAGCAGGGCATTGTGATGTTATTCTCGATGTAGGTCATAATCCACAAGCAACACGTTACCTTTCTAGTTACCTTAAGAAAATTAAAACACAGTCAAACTATCAAAAAATTTATGCTGTCGTTGCCATGCTAGAAGATAAAGACATAAGTGCTAGTTTAGGATCACTAAAAAATGATATCGATTTTTGGTATACTGGTGCGTTAAATGTACCTAGAGGTGCAACAAGCAAAATAATGAACAATAAATTAATCTTATTCACGGACGCTATTAATTGTTTTGACAATATAGGTGAGGCATTTAAAATGGCTAATCAGCAGGCTAGCTCATCTGATTTGATTCTTGTTTTTGGTTCTTTTTTCACCGTTGCAAACATTAGGCCTCAGTTAATAACTTGTTCGCAGTGAAGCGTTAGTTTAGTCGTATTAATTAGGAGAAAACCTTGTCTACACCCTTTCAAAATCGCCTTGTAGGTACTGTTATTGTTTCAGCCATTATCATTATATTTCTACCTGATGTACTTGATGGTGATAAAAAGTCGTACCAAGCTGATTTTGAAGCAATTCCAAAAGCGGAAATGTTTTCAGGACAACTCACCGATAAACCGTTTCCTAATGATAGGTTAACGCGACCAAAAATCACGCCAGTATTAAATGAAGAAGCCCTTGATGAAGTGTTTATTAATGCCGCAGCAGCAATTTCGGGGCAAGCGGATGATAAAGTAAAGCATAAGGTAGCGGTTACTTCGTCTACTGCAAAACCTAAGGTGAAGCTTTCTAGGCAAGAAAATCGCACACTTCCTGAGAAGGCTGTGGCTAATGAAGCTTGGGTTATTCATTTAGGGAGCTTTAGAAATAAAGATAATGTCGCACAACTATTGAAAAAACTGAAATCTCAAGGCTATGTTACTTTTACTAAGCCAATCAAAACTAAACAAGGCATATTAACTCAAGTCATTATAGGGCCAGAGCTGATCAAACGAGCAATGATTAAAAAACTCCCTGCTTTAAAGAAGCTTACGGGTATCCAAGGAAAAGTAGCGTATTTTGAAGTGAATAAATAATAGCATTTTATAAAATGCTAGGTATTATTTGGCGAATTCTGGTAGAATTCGCGCCTCTAATTTAGATAAGCTCAACGAGAAATGCAAGTTATGGTTTGGATAGATTATGCCATTTTGGCCGTCATAGGCATATCAACATTGATTAGTTTGATACGAGGCTTTGTAAAAGAAGCGGTGTCTCTCGTTATTTGGATCAGTGCCTTCTTTGTTGCTAGCAATTTTTATGCAAATCTAGCTAACCTATTAACGAGTATCTCCGATCAATTCCTGCGTAATGCCGCGGCCATAACTATTCTTTTTATTACTACCATATTGCTCGGTGCGGTAATTAATTATCTCATTGGGCAATTGGTGAGTAAAACAGGTCTTTCAGGTACTGATCGGGTCTTAGGACTCGTTTTTGGAGCACTACGAGGTGTACTGATTATTAGTGCCATGTTATTTTTTGTTGATGCTTTTACGGGTGCAGCAAAAACACTATGGTGGCAAAACTCTCAATTAATCCCAGAGTTTAGGTTGGTTGTGGAGTGGTTTTTTGACTACCTCAAAGTCTCATCAAGTTTTTTAACTTAGCGATGCAATAAATCGCTAAGTAAATAGGTCGTTAGTCCGTATTTACTATTATTTTTATTCCGTATAATTCAATATTTATATAATGGTCAACGCCATCCTAAGCAACGATTTAGTTTTGTAAATATTGTCAATATTTCTTTTGTGGAGAGAATTTCATGTGTGGCATTGTTGGTATTGTTGGTAAAACCCCCGTTAGCCAGTATATTTATGATGGATTAACTGTACTTCAGCATCGTGGTCAAGATGCAGCAGGTATTGTAACAATTCATAATAATACGTTTAGATTAAGAAAAGGAAATGGCTTGGTAAAAGATGTTTTTCATACCCGTCATATGCTTCGCTTACAAGGCAATATTGGTATTGGCCATATTCGCTATCCCACTGCGGGAACTTCGAGCTCTTCTGAAGCACAACCCTTTTATGCGAACTCACCCTTTGGCATATCATTAGCTCACAATGGTAACTTAACCAATGCGGACGAATTAAGAACATGGTTATTTAAAGAAGCTCGTCGCCATGTTAATACCACCTCAGACTCTGAAGTTTTACTGAATATCTTAGCGCATGAATTACAACAAATTGAAAATATCTCATTGACCCCAGAAGACATATTCAGTGCAGTCACAAACGTACATAAACGTGTCCGTGGCGCTTACGCTACTGTTGCCCTCATTGTTGGTCATGGTATGGTTGCTTTTCGTGACCCTAACGGTATTCGTCCTTTAGCCTTTGGTAAGCGTGAGACCGAGTTGGGTGTTGAGTATATGGTTGCTTCTGAATCGGTAGCACTCGATGCTTGCTCATTTGAATTTGTACGGGATGTTGCGCCAGGTGAAGCAATATTCTTTGCAGAAGATGGTAAAATTCATAGTCAGCAATGTGCTGATAATCCTGTTTATAATCCATGTATTTTTGAATTTGTCTATTTTGCCCGTCCAGACTCAACCTTGGATAAAATGTCGGTTTATGCTTCTCGTGTTGAAATGGGCACAAAGCTAGGAAAGAAAATAGCGGAAGAGTGGCAAGATATAGAAATTGATGTTGTTATTCCTATTCCTGAAACTTCTTGCGATATTGCCTTGCAAATAGCAAATAAGCTAGACTTACCTTACCGTCAGGGCTTTGTGAAAAACCGTTATATTGGCCGTACTTTTATTATGCCAGGTCAAGAGGAGCGTAAAAAATCTGTTCGTCAAAAGCTTAATGCTATTACTGAAGAGTTTAAGGGGAAGAACGTTTTACTTGTCGATGACTCAATTGTGCGAGGCACAACCTCTAGTCAGATAATTGATATGGCGCGTGCCTCAGGCGCAAAAAAAGTCTATTTTGCTTCTGCGGCACCCAAAGTCAGGTTTCCTAATGTTTACGGTATAGATATGCCAAGTGCAAATGAGTTAATTGCCCATGGCCGTGATTTAGAGGATATTTGTAATTTAATTGGCGCAGATAAGTTGATATTTCAATCTATTGAAGACTTGATAGCTGCGGTTAGTGTCGGTAACCCCGAGATTAAAAAGTTTGATACCTCAGTGTTTGATGGTAACTATGTGACCAATGATATTAACCAAGATTATTTAGAAAAATTAGATGCCTTACGAAATAACACCAGTAAAGAAGAAGCAGATAAAGATGCGGATACTATTCTTGATATGCACAATGAAGGGGCAGAGTAGTATTTTAGGTTTTGCTGATTAAGTCATCACCTTGTTATTTTTCAATCCTGTTAAATATAAAGCCTTACTTCGAACGTCGAACTAAGGCTTTTTTTATAGTTAGCTAACTGCACTATTTAGTTAATGCATCATGTAGATAACTTATGAAACAAACTCAGGACCAAAGCCCATTGTCCATATTATGGCGGTAAAGGCCATTAAAGCAACTAACAAAACTAAACCGCAAGTCACCACTGAGCTTGAGTAGATAAAGCCTTTTTCCTCCGGAATATTCATCATAATAGGAACGCCTGAATACAGTAGGTAGATAGAGTAAACGACAGCTGCAATACCCGCTAAAGTAACAAACCATAGTACAGGAAATAAGGCAGTAACACCTACCATGAGTAATGGCGTTGAAGTGTAGGAAGCAAGTTCTACCGCTTGTACAAAATCAGGTTTTGAGTCAAACGTTTTAGCCATCCACTGGATCAAATAGGCTAAAGCGAAAACGCCAAAAACTAAAGCGAAATACAGACTAACAGCCATCAACCTTGCGCTTTCTATACTTATTCTTATCGGGTCTCCCACACCAATCGTCCAACCAATATAAGCCGCAGCATAGTAAAAGCATATTGTAGGGATTAGCGCTATAGTTAATATGTGGATTAAACTATAAATTAGGCTTTCATGACGTTTTTTAATGACATGCCATTCTTCTTTGGGGTGAGTGTACAACCCCCATATGTGGTTTAGTATCATCGTTATTCCTCTCGCACTTAAGTATTTGAAAAGCACCTTACAATACAACTAAACAACTCGAAGTATTTACATCATTAGTACTATTATTATTATTGCCACCATAGTTATCGAAGATATTAGGTGAACAGTCAAGCATTGTTTAAAAAATAAACAATAAAGTTCTATAGAATATACCTTTAATTCTTTGCTGTGTAAGGCGTGGCTAGTCGACTAACTAATTTTAATGCGTACAACTGACATTACTTCAATATCAAAGCCAGCTATAGTTTCCATATCAGGGTAATAAGTTAGATTAACTCTTTGCCCTTGCAGATTTTTGTATTGCAGTTTGCGTTTATATTTGAAAGGAACATCGAAGCTTTCTAGTATGAGGGTATTTACTATCCAATCTTCACTCTCTCGTTGTACATGGGATGTTACTTTCATATTCTCGCTATGCACCAAGGTATCGTGTTTCTTAATAAGGTTTTTAGCGGTATTTTTAGTAGTTAGTTTTTTTTTGATCGTAGAAGACATCATCTATTCATGTGCGTTAAGAGTATATGTTACGAGTATCTCAATAAACAGACTTTTTAAACAGTGGGCAAGCTATCTTATTTGCACTAACCTCCTCGTCATACGCTAGTCATTAGCACTGAGATTAGTAACCGATTAAATCCATTGAATAATAGCTGCCTAGGGTTTGTATAATATGACACAAGTAAAGGTATATATTAATGTATCGTGCTATTTTTCTGCGTTTATTACTTCTGCAATTACAGTAATACCAGTTTCATTAAATTAGTTCCCACTCAGAGCTTGTCAGTGCTTTGAGAATAAGCAGAATTTTTTTTGTATATAGTCACTCTATATTAAAGGAATTCTGTGCGATTATCGAAGCACTGACAAACTCCCAAAGGGCGAGTTTAAAAGGCTTATATGCTACGTTATTGATTTTGACAAGGGAATAACCATTCTCTTCAATTAATGCCTTGCCTCTAAGCCTTTTAAATCTCGCTGAGTGGGAAGAAACTTAGTGAAATTGGTATTAATAGGGGATCCAGTTTCTAAGCAGCAATGGATCTTCGATAAGATACTTCGAAGATGACGCTTATAAAGCGTTCCTGAGTATACTAGGGGGTGTTGATCATTTTTACGGCGTTATCACCTTTTTATGTGGAATAAC
>JBAHZW010000030.1:0-10040 GCA_037132835.1 Colwellia sp.
AAGATAAAATGGAATTATTATTGAGTGATGAAGCGAAGCTTGTTCAAATGGGAATTTCAGGACGTCAACGTGTTGAAGCGCTTTATGCTGTTGAGCGAGAAGCAACAGAGCTAACCACATTCCTGAAAACACTTGCGTAAAAATAGAGGTAAAATAATACTCATTGACCAAGATTTTTAGTAGTAACTTTCCATTCATAGCCACACTAAACTCACCATATGTTGCGGCTTCATATATTTTTGCAGTACCTTCTTGAAAGAAAAATGCGCTAGTCGCAAATAAGACCTCATTATTGCGAACTCAGTATTGTATTATTAATTGGTTATCATCTAGTGCCTGACCATCATACAATGCTATAAAATTAGCGACTTTGTTTTATCAAGTGCCACGACTATTTGACCATCATGATTTCGCTGTTCCTGTTGATCTCTTAATGCGCTTTGCATAGCAAAACGTAGCCTCATAAAATGCGCCTTGCATGATTGAACGAGGATCTAGCGGGGCTAATTTAAGCAATACACTACGGCCACTATTCAATAGCTGTTTTTTTTGAAAAAGAGTAAAGTTTGCCAGCAATAACACAACTGCCATCATTCTAGTTGCTAAGTGCAGGGTTATAAGATAAAGGTTAAAATATAAAAAGCCCTAAACAATCTTATTGTTTAGGGCTTTTTTAATACGCTTTTAGCTTATGAAAAACGCATTGATTTATTGTTGTAAGGCTATCAAGCCAGAATTTATCGCATTGACGTCTTCTACAGTGATAGTACCTGCAGCGCGTTTTAATAATAAAACGTTTTGAATATAATCATAACGTGTTGAGGATAAATTACGTTTAGCATCATATAAATTACGCGTACTATCTAATACATCAACGATGGTTCGAGTACCTACTTCAAAACCCGCTTCAGTCGCTTCTAATGCTTTAGTCGCACTCAATACAGATTGTTCATACGCTTTAATGGCTGAAATAGCGGCAATAACAGTGTTGTAGGCATTACGTGTTGTGCGTACCACGTTACGATGCGTTAATGATAAATCTTGGCTAGCCAAAACAAACTGATTTTGTGCTTGGCGTACTGAACTCTCAATAGCACCACCAGAATAAATAGGGACATTTAATTGCAGCCCTAAATAATAGCCATTTACCTCAGGTCCTTTGATGGTGGTATTACTGATGGTTGTTTCGGTTTCATCACTATCATAGTTTGCTGCAAAATCTACTGTTGGGTAATGACCCGAGCGGGCAATATTGATGTTTTCTTTCGCGATATCAATACCAACTTTTGCGGTAATTAAATCAAGATTTTTCGCTTCCGCTGTGACTTGCCACTCATCGGCACTATTGGGTACGGGCGTACTCGTCGTAAAGCGCTTGGTATTAAGCGTGCTAATATTTCTTGGGTAAGTATTGGTGATAACCCGCAATTCCTCTTCGGCTTGGAAAATAGCATTCTCAGAACGAATCTCTTCAGTAACCGCCGTATCGAATTGGGCTTGTGCCTCATAAACATCAGTTATAGCGGTCAAGCCTACCGAAAAACGTTGTTTTGTTTGTTCTAGTTGGCGGGCAATTGCATCTTTTTCTGCCATAGCAAAAACTAAGTCATCTTTAGTATTAAGTAGACTAAAGTATGCGTATGCCACACGAGTAATTAAATCTTGTTGAGCGATTTGATAGGTTAAATCACTTTGATGGGCCGATTTTTTTGCATTACCTAAGCGCAGCCAACTATCGTGATGATAAAGTTGCATACTTAAATTTGCGCTATAGGCTAAGCTAGAATATTCAGTATTATAGACGGGTTCTAGGGGCGTTGTGTATGCCTCATACTCACCAATAGTATAACCAGCAGAAGCGCTAATTTGTGGTAATAAAACCGCACGCGCTTGCTCAATATCTTCTTTCACTATCATAAACTGTGCTTGTGCTTTAAGTACCACCGGGTCATTTAATAAAGCTTGTTGATAAATTGACAGTAAATCATCGGCTTGTGCATTTGTGCTACTAATAGTACTGGTTATTGCAATAACTAAAATACTGAGTGTTTTCTTCATGAGCAAGTTGTTCCTTGGGTGTATACTGATTATCAATGACGATACAGGTATCTTGCACTGTGATTGATAAAGGGTATATTACTCTTATTATTTTTCGATATTTGATATTTGTTGGTAGCGTATCCTACATGGATTTCTAAATTAACCAAATAAAATACTTGTTAGCTAGTGTAACAAATTATGATTAAAAAGGGGGGAGTGATGAAACAAAATAAAAATAAGCCATTATCTATGCACAGTTACAACAACGCTGATGTAACTGTGCATTCAGTCGTGACAAAATATCAGGGCTTTTTTAAAATGAATGAATATTCATTGCAACATCAACTTTTTTCGGGTGATACAAGTACAACTTTCACTCGAGAAGTATTTGAACGCGGTGATGCTGTGGTTGTTATACCCTATGATGTCAAACAAGATAAAGTCTTACTGATCGAGCAGTTTAGGGTGGGAGCGATAAAGGGGAAAGATAGCCCTTGGTTATTAGAGTTTATTGCCGGTATGTTTGATGATAATGAAAGTCCAACAGATGTAGCCATTCGAGAAGCGAAAGAAGAGACCAATATAACGCTTTGTCGTCATGATTTAGTCCCCATTATGCAATATCTTTCTAGCCCCGGAGCCACGAGTGAACGTATTCACCTTTATTTGGCACATTTTGATAGTACAACGGTAGACACTGGCGCAGTTTTTGGTCTGCCAGCAGAAAATGAAGATATTAAGTTACACCTTGTCAGCCGCATGCAGGCATTGGACTTATTAACACAAGGTAAAATTACTAACGCAGCAACTATTATCGGGTTACAATGGCTAGCCATAAACTACGCGTTATTAGCTGAAAAAGAGAGTGATTAAGAGGCATGCATGAGCTTTTTTCTTAACAGAACCTTACTGAATACACCGACAAAAAAGTATCGACCTAACCTCGTTACGTTGATGAACTTGTGCGCCAGTAATTATATGTTATTGCACAAAGTGTTAGCTAATAAAGAAGTACTCGGGGAAATACGTCATTTTTTTATCAGTGATTTCCTTTCTTATAAGGTCAGTATAATAGAGGTGACTCGTTATACTTCGGTTATATGTTTCGAACAAGAGAGTTTAGGTCATACTTTTAATAGCATTCCCGATATCATCGCCAGTGGTTTACACCCGCGTATGACCATTCGTTTATATCATGATGCTAGAATGGCGGAAGTACTTTCAACGCAAGATATTAGGCGGGTAAAACCACGGTACGATTACCCTAATAGTAAAATGTATCAACAAGATGAGAAACAACAAACTAATCAGTTTTTAAATGAGTGGCTACATTTATGCTTAGATTTAGGGCAAGTAAATGTTGAATTTTCTTTTTAATTGATGAGCTTATCTGAATCATACTCGTCTAGCGCTGTACAACATAAAGCTGTGATAGTCGCTCAAATAACCGACAGTCATCTGTTTTCGTCTCCTGATGGGCTTCACCATGGGAAAAATGTGCTCGACAACCTTAAAAAAGTTTTATTCAATATTTGTCAAAACCCTCACATAAAACATATCATTTTTACGGGAGATTTGACTCAAGATCATACCGAGCAGTCATACCAAAATTTTGTTCATTGTGTGCATGAGTGTCGTGTTACCGTGCCCGTTTATTATGTGGCGGGTAATCATGATGATCCTGAACTTTTGACTAAGTACTTTTCAGAACCACCGTTTTTATCTGATAAAACAATAACCTTTCCCAACTGGCAAATTCAATTAATAGATAGTAAAAGTGAGACGCCTGCTGGCTATGTGAGTGAACATGCATTAGCAAAACTAAGCACGAGTATCGATAAAGATAAATCTCAGTTACTTATGATGCATCATCACCCCACGGATGTCGGTTATTTTATTGACAAACATGGCTTACAAAATAAAATGGATTTTTGGCAAGCCATGAACAGTTACAATAATATTGAGGGTATTGCTTGCGGGCATGTTCACGGCGCTATAGAGTTAACTTCGCCTTTAAGTAGGCCATTAACAAAGACCTTTAATGAGTCACTGAATAAACCACGAAATGAGCAACCAAAAAAGGCTAAAGAGTCGGTAACTGTCTATACCTGTCCAGCTACCTCAATACAATTTGATCCGAGCGCTGACGGTGCCGGTGCATTAGATTTAGGCCCCGGTTATAGGATCTTTTATTTATATCCTGATAGTCAATTACTCAGTGATGTTGTTATGTTATAAAAACTTGCCTTTGGCTGACGAATCCCCAAAACGTGACCGGCACAGCAATTTAGAGTGCCATCATCATTTTATCTAAACAGATAGTTAGCAAGGTTCTATTAAAAAATAAAAAGTGTCCTAATGAAAAAAAATATTCTTTATATACATGGATTCAACTCATCGCCACTGTCGCTAAAAGCAGAGCAAACACGTCAATACTTAGTGGAAAACTTTCCTGAGGTTAGTTTCTTCTGCCCACAGTTAGCGGTTACGCCAGTAGAAGCCATTAATCAATTAACGCAATTGATCGAACAATATTCATCAAACACACAATGGTATTTAATTGGCTCATCATTAGGCGGTTATTTTGCCAGTTACCTCGCCACTAAGTACCACTGTCTCGCCGTACTGGTGAATCCAGCGATAAAGCCTTATGAATTATTGCATGATTATATTGGTGAGCAAGTTAACCCTTATACTGAAGAAGTGTACCAAGTGACCGCAGAACATATTCAGCAGCTAAAGAAACTTGAACAAACAGCACCGACAATAAAGAGTAAGCAAAAAAATAATTACCTAGTTATGGTACAAACGGGTGATGAAGTGTTAAATTACCAACAAGCTGTGGAAAAATATCAATATTGTCGATTAGTAATACAAGAAGGCGGTGATCATAGCTTCATCAACTTTGCGTGTTGTTTACCTACTATTAGCGACTTTTTTCAACTCGATTAACAACGAATAATGTGCAATATTTCAACCTTAATACCTAAACTTTAACCACGATTAAATTGAGTTTCAAATGACTGACCAATACAACGCCGACTCCATTGAAGTACTCAGTGGTTTAGAGCCTGTTCGCCGACGCCCAGGTATGTATACCGATACCACACGACCCAACCATTTGGCTCAAGAGGTAATTGATAACTCGGTGGATGAGGCGCTTGCTGGCCATGCACAAAACATTAATGTTATTTTATATAAAGATCAGTCAATTGAAATAATAGATGATGGCCGAGGTATGCCTACCGATATACATCCCGAAGAAGGAGTCTCTGGGGTTGAACTTATCTTTTGTAAGTTACACGCAGGGGGGAAATTTTCAAATAAAAGCTATCAATTCTCAGGTGGCCTACATGGGGTTGGTATTTCAGTGGTTAACGCCCTATCAACACGGGTAGATGTAACAATTAGGCGCAATAGTAAAATTTTTGAAATGGCCTTTGAGCAGGGTGATAAAGTTGAAGAGTTGCGTGAAACAGGCACAGTAGGTAAAAGAAATACTGGCACAAGTGTTAAATTTTGGCCTGAGGCCAGCTATTTTGACACGGCAAAATTTTCAGTCCGACACCTAACACATTTACTGAAAGCTAAAGCGGTATTATGCCCAGGCTTAACCATCAAGTTTCATGATCAAAATGAGGATAAAAAATATCATTGGTATTATGAAGACGGTCTTACCGATTACTTAATTGACTCGGTGAAAGACTATGTTTCTTTACCCGAATATCCCTTTGTTGGCAACTTTACTTCACAGCATGAAGCGGCTGACTGGGCTATCACTTGGTTAACGGAAGGCGGTGAAAATATTGGTGAAAGTTACGTGAACTTGATCCCCACCATCGCTGGCGGCACCCATGTTAATGGTTTTCGCCAAGGCTTACTTGAATCCATGCGAGAATTTTGTGAGTTTCGTCATTTATTACCCCGAGGAGTCAAACTAGCGCCAGATGACATCTGGGATAAATGCAGTTATATCCTATCGATAAAAATGCAAGACCCGCAATTTGCTGGACAAACCAAAGAGCGACTATCGTCACGTCAATGTGCGGCGTTTGTTAGCGGCGTAGTCAAAGATTCTTTTAGTTTATGGTTAAACGAGCACACGGACAAAGCGGAAGCCTTAGCCGATTTTTGTATTAATAACGCACAAAAGCGTATGCGTGCCAGTAAAAAGGTTGTCCGTAAAAAAATTACTCAAGGACCAGCCTTACCGGGTAAATTAACGGATTGTGGTAGCCAAGATTTAGCCCGAACAGAATTGTTTTTAGTGGAAGGTGACTCTGCTGGCGGTAGTGCTAAGCAAGCAAGAGATAGAGAATTTCAAGCGATTATGCCGCTAAGGGGGAAAATTCTTAATACGTGGGAAGTTGACTCTGGGCAAATTCTAGCCTCACAAGAAGTACATGATATATCAGTTGCACTGGGCATTGACCCGGATTCAGACGACTTGTCTGAATTACGCTACGGTAAAATTTGTATCTTAGCGGATGCTGATTCCGATGGATTGCATATCGCCACCTTACTGTGTGCTTTATTCACCCAACACTTTTTACCTTTGCTAGAAGCAGGGCACATTTACGTTGCTATGCCACCACTTTATCGCATTGATATAGGTAAAGAAGTTTACTATGCCCTAGATGAAGCTGAAAAAGATGGCATATTAGATAGGATAGAAGCCGAGAAAAAACGTGGCAAAGTTAATGTGCAACGTTTTAAAGGGTTAGGAGAAATGAACCCCCTACAACTTCGTGAAACTACCATGGATCCGAATACTCGCCGTTTAGTACAACTAACAGTCGACGAACATAGTGAAACGATGGAATTAATGGACATGTTACTATCGAAAAAACGTAGTCCAGATAGAAAGGCATGGTTACAAAGTAAAGGCGCTGAAGTGAGGCTTTAACTTAGTTCGTAAGCCATAAGTTGACAAAGTTACATCATAACCTGTCAATGTTTAAATCATAAGTTGACAATAACTTGTTTTTCACTTATACCTTTCATATTAGGATGGAGGGTGTATGTCGAATTTATATGTTTCAAAAAGACGCGATTTAAGAAACCGGAAAGGAACAACGGTTTGTAAATTCGCTTCAACAAAATCAGAAATAGTCCCTGTTCTCACTGATGGGAAACTTGAAGCTGATTATTGCTATCACTTAGAGTTTAATCGAGACGTTATTAAATACGAATGTCAGCCGTTAGGTTTTTATTATAGCCCCAACATCGATGATCCCATTCTCCTTAAGAAAAAACCTCACTACACCCCTGACTTTCAAGTTTGGTATAAAGATAAATCAATTCGATATTTTGAAGTAAAGCAAGAGGAGTTTATTGACTCCGAACTCGCGCTATTGTTTCCAATTTTGCAAAGCCAAGCTATAAACTTGAAAAAAAAATTGGACTTTGCTCTTGATAGCGAAATTAGATCGGAGCCATATTTTTCTAACCTCAAAACGTTATTCAAAGCTAAAAAAAATAGAAATATTAACGACGCAATGCTACGAACGATAACTGCCCTTCTTAAAGAACATAAAAGAGTCAGTGCGTTTGATTTCATCAATAAACATAATGTCATTGCTTCTATCGGTGATTTTTATTGCTTACTAGCCAACTATAAAATCAAAACAGATATCAACAACTTTGAATTATCTTGGAATATGACCTTGGAGCTTGAATCATGAGTAAAATAGTCGTTGGTGACTTTTTCCTGAGGGATAAACGTCAATTTGAAATCATGGTTATAGATGGTTCAAGTATTCAACTTAAAGATACTTTTTCTCTAGTTATTATTGAAGTTAAATATTCTGAAATGTCAGATCTTATTTTTAGAGGGGAAGCACAAATCGTGTCTTCTAAGCCTAAGGTGGAGATTGTTTCAGGAGATAAGTCGCGTGACTTCTCAAGTTATCCAGAAAGCCTTAAAACAGTCGCACTATACCGTTGGAAGTTTGTTAAACGAGTGCTTGTTGATAACAACGTGACCAAATTCTCTCCTAAGCGGCTTGATCCTTTAATTGCTGAGGTTGTTGAAGAATACCAAGTTAAAAACGTGTCTTGGAGAACGTTAAAAAGGTGGCTTGATCGATATATAGAAATGGGAATGAGAGGACTGATCCCCATGACTGAATTGAAAGGAAATAGAGAATCAAGGGTACCGGAAGAAACAGACTCTTATATTTACGATGCACTAATGACATTAAAAAATAAAGAAAAAATATCTTATAATACGGCGTTTACAAAATTCAGAGATTGGGTGTTAATTGAAAACTCGACACGAGCGGATGGATCTCAGCTTCCTTTAATCACCTATCAAAGTTTCATAAAAAGAGCTGCAAGGCTAGCCCCATACGATGTTATGGTCGCTCAACTTGGAAAACCCAAAGCCGACATTCTGTTTAGTACTCAGCGTAAAGCTGAGCCAATAACTAAAATTCTCGACCGTGCTGAAATAGATCATACAACGCTAGACTTGTTCATTATTGACGAATATTTAAGACTGCCGTTAGGCCGCCCAACAGTTACGGCGGTGCTTGATAGGAAATCACGATCTATTTTAGGCGTATACATTGGGTTTGAGCCACCAAGCTTTCTTAGTATTTCTAAAGCGATAAAGAATGCCATCTCAGATAAAACAGCATTATTGGCTCAATATCCTAGTGTAAAAGGTAAATGGCATTGTCGAGGCGTTTTTACTTATATAGCAACCGATGTAGGTAGAGACTTTACCAGTAAGATGTTTGAAGAGTCACTATTAGACTTAGGCACCACGATAGTTAAAAACCCAGTGAAGAAACCTTGGTATAAAGGGGCAATTGAATCCTATTTCAAAACCCTGAATCAAACCCTGCTCGATGATAAACCGGGAAAGGTTTTTTCCAGCTTATTTGATAGTAATGATTATAATCCAGAAAAAAATGCAGTGATATCCATGTCAACATTTATGGAAATTTTTTACATATGGTTAGTTGATATATATCACTGTAGTCCAAAAGGGGAAGATAAAGTTATCCCTAATATCTCGTGGCTAGAAGATGAAGTAAATGTTGATACAGATCCCGTTTCACCTGAGCGGTTAGACATTATATTTTCTGAAAACGATACAAGAGAAAACCGATCAAAAGGTATTGTGATTAATAAGCTTTGGTATTCAAATAATTCACTAACTAAATTAAGACAAAGCGGTTACATTAATGAGCAAAATATAAAAACCAATCGCGAAAACTTAAGCAGCATAAAAGTACTTAATCCTATCTCTAAGAAATATTTTGATGTACCTGCGGTTGATCAAGTGTACACAAAAAATCTTACACTGCACCAACACCAGATAATTCAAAAATATCGTAATAAATATGCATTAGATAATACTGATGAATTATCACTAGCCCAAGCTAGACAACGTATCGAAGATATAATAGACAAAGAGATAGTACTTAACAGAAGATTGAAAATATCGGCAAGTAAACAATTAGCAAGATATAGAAACATCGAAGGTGGTGGTATCAGCTCGGTTGCTACCGATGAGCTGAAAGAAAAGGTCGACCAAGTGGCAAATCAGCAGAACGAGGCCTCTAAAGAAAATAAAACAACAGGGATGGCTGATGTCGTAGCAAAACTTAAAGCGGATAAATTGGCGAATAAGGAAAATAATAATGAGTAGTGATAAAGCGACCATTGATGAAAAAATCAGACAAATAGAAAACATATTTGTTGAAACACCTCAAATTAAAGAGATATTTGAAGACATCGATGAGGCAATGGATACCGCAAGAATTATCGATTATAAAAAGCAGCCAACCAGTATTTTGATAACAGCGCAAAGTGGAATGGGTAAAACGACTATTTTTGATCACTACCTTGCTAAGTAAGCGATCATTATAGGCCGTCTTCCATCTCTACCTAAATCCTCTAAAGTAATGCCATCTTCACTCACCAAGAAAACACATGGCAAATACCCAAAAAACACCTCAGCAATGGCAAGTAATCGTCGAACAACATGC
>JBAHZW010000155.1:0-50968 GCA_037132835.1 Colwellia sp.
AGAAACGAAGGGTAAAAATCATTATTTCAAATGCGTTGAGAGAAATGCAATTTTAACTGTTAACTCTCATAGCTTTACTATCATCACAGCAAAGACAATTAACAAGAGCCCACGGATAAAAAACTCATAACAAGTCACTCAAAAGGACAAATAACAGTTGGTTTTTGCTCCTTCGTCGCTTATTTTAACCAACTATCATTTGCCTCTTAGTGAGGCGTTAGGGTTCTTTGTTGTCTACTCGGAGTATCAGCATAATTTAATATATGGTACTGTTCATTCATACATAGTTTAGAGAGGATTTTCTTGTTTAATAAATTTGGTTTTAGTGGTAGTTCTGAGTTTTTTAAAAAGCTTGGTGATGGTGTTGGTAAAGGGCTATTTATTTTATGTGCTGCCCTAGGTACTGTTTTTTTAACTATCGGTGGTGCATATGCTGGTAGCTACGACTTTTCAACCGAGTGGAAAAATACAAGTGAAAATTGGGATTACTTTATTCTTATTTTATTCAATCCTAATTCAGCACTAATCTTTGGTGGTACAGCTTTCCTATTTGGAGCTGTGGGTACTTATAAAGATCAAGACAAACAAAAGCTAAAGATGGAAGCGCTAGAAATAGACAATAATAAACTCTCTGAAACGAAAAGTGCCTTAAATTTAACTCAAGAAGAGCTGCAAGAAAAAAAGTCTAGAATTTTAGAACTACATGGTGAGCTTGTAAAAACTTGGTTAAAAGGACTATCTAAGTACCTTGAGCTTGATAGTAATTCCAGAGTTACAATATATTATGAACATGATGAAGAGTTTTATCTTTTAGAGAGACATTCAAAAAACCCTAAGTATGCAAAGGTTCACAGACAAAAATTCCCTCTAAATCAAGGTGTGATAAGTAAAGCTTGGGAGCATGATACGCATAAAGAGGTGGAATGCCCTCACTCAGAAGAGAAGGCGTATACAGATTATTTACACCAAAATTATGACTATGATATTGATAAAATAGCTTCTCTTACCATGAAAAGCTGTAGGTACTACGCAAAAGCTATTATTGATGCAGATGTACACATTGGTGTAATTGTTTTTGAAGGTACTGAAATACATTTTTTTGAAAATGATTTAGAGAAACAAATCAATGATTATTGCCATGAACATCAAGGACAACTCTCTAAGTTTGTTAGGGATAGCTTATCCTTTGATAAAGAAGTTAATATAAAGCGTAAAGGAAAAAGTATTTCCGTTGAAGATGAATTCTTACTATTAATGGAGGAGAATTAATGAAAAAGCTTCAAAAAATTATTGCATATTTATGTTTAAAGTATCCTCATAAGTCTGAAATTACTAAAGCAAGATTAACTAAAATGGTTTATTTAGCCGATTGGTTCTCTGCTTTGTTAGATAAAAAGCAACTGACTAAAATTGAGTGGGTGTTCAACCATTATGGGCCATATGTCGATGATGTTGTAGACGCCGCTCATAGCTCTCTCGGTTTTAAAGTTCAGAGTCAAACTACAATGTATGGAACTACGAAATATGTAATTTCTTATGATGGTGCTATTGATGACTTTGAATTAAAAGAGAGAGAAATCAATATATTGAATACTGTTATTGGAAAGACAAAAGATATGTATTTCAATGATTTTGTTGAATATGTGTACTCAACCTATCCGGTAAAAACAAAAGAAAGATACTCAACTTTTGATTTAGTTGCACTTGCTAAAAAATATAAAGATAAAAACCCTAACAAGCCAATTAAAAAGGACTAAAAACAGTTGGCTATGCTCGTGCCTCGCTAATTTTAGCCAACAATTTTTAGCCTCTTATTGGGGCGTTATATTTACTTGTTAATCTGAATTTTTAAAGTTAGTTTTAGTGTTAAATTTGAAATTTCACCTTGCTTGTATTGAGGTTGAATGCTCTGTTTTGTTTAACTTTATCTACGCAGTTATTATTGATAAATTTATAAAACCAATTTCTATTTTGAATCTCAGTTACGTCAAAAGTAACTTTATGTTGTGACTCAGTTCAGCATTTAATTTTAAAATTTAGTTTATGAGCGAGTAGCCGTTTAATTGAGTTATGCAGTTTTTATTGCGTTGAACGATCAGTCAGCGAGTTACTAGAATTATCAAAATGAAGGGGTTTACGCTCGCTGTTGTGAATGTAAATCTAACAAGGCAAAGCACTGGACGCATAACGGCTGTCACGGTTTTTGCTAAAACAAAAAATCAGCAAAAACAACGCCAACCTACGCGCCGTTGTTTGCGGCGTTAGCAGTATCAATCAATAAGGAGATCATATGTACTCAATGTACAATCAACAACGGACTGGTTTACAGTCAAAGTTTGAACAATTTACATCAAATATTGAACTGACGACTTCACAGAAAGAAAAAATAATTTCTAGCCATACACATTTAAGACAGATTAATTTACAACCGTTATTCTATGTTAAGGAATCCTTTTTAATAGGATCATATAAGAAAAACACAATGGTTCGTCCTCCCAGTGATGTTGATGCCTTTTTAGTAATAAATAGGGATAGATACTCAATAACTCCAAATGCTGTTTTGAATCAACTAAAGCGTGATTTAAATAACTCTTATCCAAATAGTAAGATACGACAAGACAAACCTTGTGTAACTTTAGACTTCAACCACTGTAAAATAGAATTAACACCTGCGATTATGGCTGGTTTTAGCAAAGAACAAGGCTTTTATATTCCAAAGCCTGGTGGAAATGAATGGATGTTTACTGAAGATCCTAAGAAACAAGAAAATATGCTTTCACAAGCAAATAGCCGTATTAATGGAAAATTAACTCCATTAATTAAAATGATAAAAGTATGTAAGAAGTTCAATAATATTAAAGATATTAAATCTCATGAAATAGAAGAAATAGCAATTAGAAATATATATTCAATTTCTAATTATCGAGATGGTATTCAACAATTTTTAAGAGCGCTAGGTTGGACTGTTAGGGGCACATCATATTATGAGTTAGAGTCACTTTCCGATCATGAGTTTGCTAAAATATGCCGTAGCTCTATTTTTGGAACTGATTTTCCAGAGTAAAAAACTATGAATGAAAATGAAAAATCACTTATACAACGGTTAGGTGAAGATACTGCATATACATTTAAAGGTCTTCATAAACAGGCTGATTGGTCAGATAAAAAATATAAATTATACCTATCTGTTCCAATCATATTTAGCATTGTATCTCTGGGTTTTGATGAAGAGATTGCTTCATTAGCTTTGAAATGTATTGCCGTTCTATCATTAATCGTAACCGTTTTTGCGCTAATGGATCAAAAAGAATTCGAAAAATCAAATGGGTACAGAGACTTAGCGGATAGGATAAAATTTATCTATGATAAGGCAGAACGATGTTTTGCTTTAGATGATTTTTCTCAATATGAGACACTCTGTAATGAGTGGGACTTGATTCGCAAAGACCTTAAAGATTACCCGATCGGTTCACTTGCTTATAAAAGAACTAGGAAGGTTATAAATCAAGAAATGAACTTAAGCTGGCTAGGAGCAGGAAACTGCTAACAAGTCGCTTAAAGTGGACGCAAAACAGTTGGCTTGCGCTCATTCTTCGCTAATTTTAGCCAACTACTTTGCGCCCGTTAGCGAGGCGTTAGCAGTACAAGGAGTCTCAATTGAGCACCGGATATGTATACATATTAGTAAACCCTTCCTTTCGAGATAACTTAATTAAAATAGGTTTGACTACTCGTACTCCAGAGGTGAGAGCTAAAGAATTATCACGCACTACTGGCCTCCCAAATGAATTTGTTGTTGCTTACAAGAAACATGTATTTGATTGTGAGGTGGTAGAAAAGTTAGTACATATATATTTAGAAAAATATCGTTCAAATGATCGAAGAGAGTTTTTTAATTTACCTACAGATCGTGCAATTAGTGTAATTGAAAGAATTTCTAAATTAGAAAATAGTTTAGAAATGTGGAATAAAAAAACAACTAACCTCGATAATAAACAGATAAAATGGCACATGCATTCCGATGAATTCATAATGTTTTTTCGATATAACTCACCTTTTGATCAAGAAGTGGATATTGTAGATTTTTGGCATACAAAGGATGATGGGGATGAAGTTTACCTCATAGGCGATCACAATATGGATAGTCAATCACTAAAATCAAATGGCTTTTTAAGTGATGAAATGAGATTAAACCCTGGGGATTATGTTGTATGGTGCGGTAAGGATCGTAATTCTGCATTAGAAAAAAAACCTAAAATTAATTACTCCATTATTAAAATAACCCAGCATTCATATGTATCTGGCTTTTGTGCAATACCCCGAACAACAGAAGAAGGTTTCCCTATACAATTATCTACTCCGGGGTCTGGGGCTAGTATTGAGTATTCTCGTTTTGCATACCAAAAGGCTAAAGAACTAGGAGTACCACGGGTCTGGAGTGAAGAGTACTGCTAACAAGCAATTTAACAGGACAAATAACAGTTGGTTATGCTCGTTCCTCGCTATTTTAACCAACAATTTCTAGCCCGTTATTTGGGCGTTATGCCTCAGAGTTGAATCGTGAATTTGATATCTAGAAAAGAAGCCATAGATAAATTGTCTAGTTTATATTTCACTGGCAAAAAATGTAAAAACGGGCATCTTGCAGAAAGGTATGTGAGTAATCGTAGGTGCACACAATGCGCTAAGCATGGTTACGCTCACAATACTAAAGCTTGGCTTCAAACTCCAGAAGGTAAGTTACGAAAAGCCAAGCATGCTAAAACGTATCGAGAATCAGAAAAGGGTAGAATTCATCGTTTACTTGATAATGCAAGGCGTAGGGCCAAAAAGAAAGGACTTGAATGTACTATTGATTCATCAGATATAACAATCCCAGAATTTTGCCCAATAACAGGAATAAAAATTGAATATGGTGATGATGGTGGGTTAAATCTTAATTAGCCATCTTTGGATCGTATTGATAATAGTTTGGGATATGTAAAAGGTAATGTTGCAGTGATATCTAACAAGGCTAATAAATATAAGTCTGATATGAGCAAAGAAACAATAATAAACCTAGCTAAGTACGTTAAAGGTAAGGCATAACAAGTGGCTGCAACCGACCGCAAAAACTGGCGTTAGGTTTAAGGAGAATCTCGGTGCAAAATGGAAGCAGTCAAGGATATTTAACTCGCGCATGGAATGGAGATATTAAGCTTTGGCAGTCTGTTTGTTTAAGCTTTACCGGAATAATTTGTGCGTTTATTATAGCTTTTCTGCTGGGTGCCGCTATTCTCACATTAAAAACTAATGGCTATATCCATTTCAATATTATTCCACTAAATAACTTAATTACTATTTCGCTGGTAATACTGTTTAATGTTTTCACAATCCGCTCCGTTTGGTTGTGTGCCTCATCACCAAAGCTAAAAGTTAGACAAGGACGCTACAGGGATGTAGCTTCTTAGAGAATGCAGGAGCATATTCTCCTGAATAACTATTCTCTTCAATCAATGCTTTGCTTCTAAGCCTTTTGAATCTCGCTGAGTGGGAATAAACTTAGTGGGATTGGTATAACTGCACTTTTATACGAAATAGCTTTATTGATAATGAAGGCATAACATAGCAATTAACTATTTAGAAGGGACTTTGTTTAGGGGCTGTTGATCTTTCGAGATTGTTTTTGCATCGAATTGTTGGGTATTTATACAAGGCAGAGCCTTGGTAATGTGGTTATTCCACATAAAAAGGTGATAACGCCGTAAAAATGACCAACAAACGCTGTCTGAAAGATTCGGCTAAAAGCGTTTTTTCATTGTTGAGTCGTGTTTGCGTAGAATGACTAGGCTACACGCGACTCGCCTCGAATAAAACGCTTTTAGCTCGAACAAAATTTAACCGCGAAAGATCAACACCCCTAGTGACTGAACCAAAACGGTCGTAAATCTTCAACATAATTTTTTGTGCTTATATCATTCTCTTCAAAAGTTATAATGATTTGCCCCAACACGGCACTATTTAACAATGGAATATTGAGATCTTGATAACGCTGAGAAACAACAGCAACAGGCATTTTCCAACGATTTAAATAACCCGCGCTAACGATGGCGATGTTAGGCGACAATTGCTGAAGAAAGGCCTGACTTGATGATGTTTTAGAGCCATGATGAGGTACTTGTAATATGTCAGCAGTCAACTGAGGGTAAAGTGTTATTAATTGCTGCTCCACTTTAGCGGAGATATCACCAGTTAATAGCAGTTTTCTTCCTTTAAGATCAGAGATTAAAATAACACAAGAGTCATCATTTTTTTGCTTTACTCTAGTAGACTGTTGTTCAATAACATGGGGGGATATAGGCCATAAAATATCGAACGCTAAACCTTGCCAAATAAAACTTTGCTGCGGATTACAGGATTTTTGTGCAATATTGATATTATCTAGCTGAGTGGCTGACTGAGTGGCAATGCCACTCAGTAAGTGAGTAATGCCACTATCATTACTCATAATTTCATCAATGAATAAATTCTTTAGTAAATAATCAAGACCCCCCGCATGATCATTATCACTGTGACTCAGTATGACTTTATCAAGCTTATCAATCGCTACATAGTGCAAGTACGGCACTATAACCGCATCACTCATGACAAAACCACTAGGATAAGCGGCTCCAGTATCATATAAGATTGCATGGTCATTACGTTTAATTAATACCGACAAGCCCTGCCCTACATCAAAGAAAACTACTTGCCACGGGGTAAAGTGATGCTCTTTTGAATAGGCCACATCATGCGTTAGCTTATTGCTCTTTTTAGGTAAAAAATAAGCACCTAAATTTGAATGACTTAAAGCAAAATAACTTAAAGCCGAATTGCTTAAAGGGTATTTACATAGCAGGATAATGGTTAACAGCAAACTCAGTAAAACAAAAGTGCCTTGCTTTACGCTATGCCGCAAGCAAAGTGGTGCAAGGTAGATGATAAAAAAAACAGTAACCCCCGCAATTAAAACGATTATTTGCTGAGTAAAAGACAAAGAAATAATGGCGTATTCTTGCTGACTAAGCAATTCAAGGTAATACCAGAGCCAAGATAAGGATTGCAGTGAAAGCATCATACACCACTGCGCCAAAGATTCACTCAGCGGCATGAGTAATACCGACAAAAGCGCGGTAGGTATACTTACTGCACTCATCCAAGGCACAGCAACGATATTGGCAACAAAGGAAATCAAAGAGACTTGCTGAAAAAACAAGGCAGTGATCGGCATTAACATCAGGGTAAGTGTTACTTGGATAATTAACAACCCCTTAAAAAACCGCCAAATTGCAGTACCGTTACTTAGCCAATATTTGAATCGCCATAAGGATAAAAATATAATGGCTACTGCATAAAAGGATAGCCAAAAGCTCGCGGTAAATAAGCTGAATGGACTTATCATCAACAAGATAAATAGCGTTATTAAGAGCAAGCGTTTGGGTGAGAATTTAATGCCCATTAATCGACTAAACCAATACAAGTTCAACATCACTAACGCGCGTTGTGTTGGCAGAGAAAAACCGGCTAAATAGGCATAAAAGGTAGCGAATACCACACTAATGGCAATAGCAAGATAGTGAATATGAATATATTGCCAACGAGGATCTTTTAACGGTATATATTTAAAAAACAACCTGACAATAAAGAACGCCCCTCCCGCGAGTAACCCCACGTGTAAGCCAGAAATAGCAATAAGGTGGCTAGTACCCGTTGCTTGTAGTACCTGCCAATGAGTCGCATCAAGAGTGCTACGTTCACCAAAAGCTAAGGCCAATAAAATAGGTGTAAGTTCATGCGGCGTGACTAAACCCTGTCCCTGATGCGTGCTCTGTTTCATGCCTAATTGTTGATATTGCGCAAACAACTGTTGTCTTACGCTAGTATTCTCTAGAATTAATTTATTATCATTTAAGCCTTGAGGTGTTTGCTCGGTATTCATTTTTCTGTTGTTTTTTTTCGGTTTAACTACATAGCCTGTGGCAGAAATATTATGAACTTTCAGCCAACTTAAGTAATTGAAGGTGCCAATATTCGCTAAACCGTGAACTGGCTTTAACTTCACTTTTAGAGATAAAACATCTCCTTGGAATACGTCAATACTCGGCTTTTGCCAACTTAATCTTATCGTAAAAGGGCTATCAATAAGTTGTTGATTTACCTTATGCACTCGAAAGTTAAAACGCTTTGTAGGAGCAAGCTTCTTTTGAGCTACATTTTTAGAAGTTTTATTAATCTCGGTATTAAATTTTACCGTGTTACTCTTTATAGAGTGTCTTTCGATGGTCTGCGGGGAAGTAACATTTAAACTAAGCACATTGCCTTCAACAAAAAAAGACTGCTTTTTTTGCATTAGATCAAGCACTGTTCTGGGTAACTGGTTATGATATAGGTATGCTTGGGTCAAAATACACAAAGCACCAAACCATAAGCCAGCGCTTGAGCGTGATTTTTTATCGTAATAAAAGCCAATGGCCAGACAAAGAAGTATAAATAGCTGAAAAAGCGCTGGTACTTCTGGCAAAAACAAGGACAATATAGCACCAATAAAAAACGTTAGTAACCACCAATCCATAGTGATACCCCCTTTAAATTGAGCTAGAAACCGAGCACTAAAGTATCCCTGACAAAATAAACATCAATGGTTACTCAAATTTAAACTAATATTAATGAATAAAAAGCAGTGATAAATTAGCTTGTTTTTAGTTAATTTTTTAAAGAGTTAAGCTGATCACCTAGCAACTAACTGTAGTCAAAGGAACTGTAGAAGTATATGCCAAAAAAAATCATTAAACGTATAATGCCAGATCATCAATCAATAAAAGACAACAAATGGCTCAAAATTTTTGGTAGTTTATTGCACAACCCTAACTTATGGCACTTAAACCGTAACTCCATTGCTAAAGCTTTTGCCGTTGGTTTGTTTTTTGCTTTTATGCCCGTGCCATTTCAAATGATTTTAGCTGCTGGCACTTCGATTATTTTCCAAGCAAATCTTCCCCTTGCCATCGCCTTGGTGTGGATTACTAACCCACTGACGATGCCTTTTATATTTTACAGCTGTTATTTAGTGGGAACTTGGGTGCTGGCCGTGCCCGAGCAAGAGTTTGCCTTTCAAGCAAACTGGCAGTGGGTACTCGATAGCTTATCGACTATAGGCCCTGCTTTTTTAGTAGGTTGCGGCGTACTTGCGGTGTTTTTTTCAGTCTCAGGCTACTTTTTTATCAAAATAATATGGCGTTACCAAACAGTTAAGGCATGGAAAAGTAGACAACACCGTTAAAAGTGACTTGTCATACCATGACTTAATTAAAAATTTAACTATGCTACTTTACCACTGAGTTCACTGAGAAAAAATCAATATACAATCTAACGACTAGTGACTCTTGCTAGTGATGAACAAGTATCAATCATCACTGACGTCTTTGACAAGTCCAAAATGTTTATAAGCTCTATCGGTCACAATACGTCCGCGGGGTGTTCGTTGTAAAAAACCCTGCTGTATTAAAAAAGGCTCTAATACATCTTCTATCGTTTCACGCTCTTCACCAATAGCGGCAGCAACATTATCCAAGCCGACAGGCCCACCCATAAACTTATCAATAATAGCGTGTAGTAATTTTCTGTCCATTATATCAAAGCCTTCATTGTCAACTTCTAGCATATCTAAAGCCGCAGCAGCCGTCTCTTGGTTTACACTACCATGAGATTTTATATCGGCATAATCACGCACTCTGCGCAATAAACGGTTAGCAATACGTGGTGTGCCACGAGAACGTCGGGCAATTTCAAATGCCCCCTCTTCGTCAATGGGTAAATTTAAGAAGTGTGCTGAGCGGGTAACAATAGTAGATAAATCGGCAACATTATAAAACTCTAAACGCTGCACGATACCAAAACGATCGCGCAGTGGAGAGGTGAGCGCCCCCGCACGTGTTGTCGCGCCAATGAGAGTGAAAGCAGGTAAGTCGAGTTTAATCGAACGAGCAGCAGGTCCCTCACCAATCATAATATCTAATTGATAGTCTTCCATGGCGGGATAAAGAATTTCTTCAACCACAGGACTTAAGCGATGTATCTCATCAATAAAGAGAATATCATTCTCTTCTAAATTCGTAAGCAAGGCCGCTAGATCCCCCGCTTTTTCTAACACTGGACCTGACGTTGTACGAATGCTGACCCCCATTTCATTGGCAACTATATTGGCCAGCGTGGTTTTACCTAAACCCGGTGGGCCAAAAATAAGTAAATGGTCTAGCGGCTCGCCACGATTTTTAGCGGCAGGAATAAATATTTCCATTTGCTTTTTTACATGCTTTTGCCCCGTATAATCTTTCAGCATTTTAGGACGAATAGCGCGATCTACACCTTCATCTTCTACTAATACTATCGGTTCAATTAAACGATCCGCTTCAATCATGGTTTATTTTTCCTATCATTTATCAGCTTAGTTACTGCTTAGAGCATCGACTTAAGCGCATCACGAATTATATCTTCACTAGACATGCCGCGATTATAAACAGATTTAACCGCCTTATCCGCTTGAACTTGTTTATACCCTAAGGATAACAATGCATTAATTGCATCGCCTTTGTTATCATTGATAAAGGTACTGTCTTGATTAAGATCTGCTGATAATTGTTCTGGTACCATGCCATCACTAGCAACACTTAGTACAGGTTGCTGAGTTTGCCAGTCTTTTAAGCGATCACGCATTTCAATCAATAAACGCTCGGCCGTTTTTTTACCAACCCCGGGGATTTTTACAATGGCATTAATATCATCATGCCTAACACAACTAACAAATTGATCCGCTGACATGTTCGATAAAATAGCTAAGGCTAATTTAGGGCCGACACCATTGACTTTGATTAACAAACGAAATAATTTACGCTCCACTTTATTGGCAAAACCATACAGTAACTGTGCATCTTCGCGCACGACAAAGTGGGTATAAATCAGCGCTTGTTGTTCAAGCTCAGGTAAGGCATATATACTGGTCATTGGCATAGTAACTTCATAACCAACACCCGCACATTCAATTAATATTTCGGGGGCGAATTTTTCAACAAGTGTGCCACGTAAACGACCAATCACAACAAATACCCAAGGTTAGATTATTTAATAAGATACTACCACTATATATTTATACAGTAAAGTAAGTGACTCTAGTTTTGATGATTGGATAACGTTAATGAGCCTGTCAACCACAGAGGGAAACGAGTTCACCAAGAAAGAGAAAGAAAAGATTCACTAACGCAAACGCCCTCGCACCGTTTTACTCGCCTGCCCGGCTAATTTAGCAATACTACTATGGCTATGAGCATGGCATAAGGCAACAGCTAAAGCATCGGCAGCATCGGCTTGCGGTGTACCCGGTAACTTAAGAAGGGTTTTTACCATATGTTGTACTTGGCTTTTATCTGCAGCACCCGTACCAACAACCGCTTGCTTAATTTGCCTTGCCGAGTACTCAGCAACGCTTAAACCTTTATTTGTTGCCGCAACTATTGCCGCACCACGTGCTTGGCCAAGCTTTAAAGCACCGCCAGGGTTTACTCCCATAAAGACCTGTTCAATAGCAAACAATTCGGGATTAAATTGAATAATTATTTCAGATACCCCAGCAAAGATAGTTTGTAAACGTGAAGGTAAATCTTCTCCTTGGCTTAATGCTTTAATGCAGCCACTACCAAGGTAAGTAAAATTTCGCCCCTGTTGTTTTATCACACCATAACCGGTAAATCGTGAGCCGGGATCAATGCCTAAAATTATTGTCATTTAATACCTTTAACTGTTAAGAGGGTAAGCAAAAGTTTATAAAAAAAGCGTATTGAAGGAAACCATCAATACGCTTTTATGAGTAATCAACCAGTACAATTGCCGTTATTTGATAGTTTCACAACTACTCATCTATGCAACAATTATTTTTTCCTTCAACGATCGTTGCTATACCTAGCTCTTTTAATTGCTCAGGATTAGCTTTGCCCGGTGCATTGGTTAATGGACAAGCCGCCGTAGTGGTTTTAGGGAAAGCCATTACTTCACGAATTGAACTCGCGCCTGTCATCAACATTACTAAACGGTCTAAACCAAACGCTAAACCAGCATGTGGTGGCGCGCCATATTGAAGTGCTTCAAGTAAAAAGCCAAATTTCTCTTGTGCTTCATCATCACTGATACCCAAAATTCTAAAGACCGCCGCTTGCATGTCTTGATTATGAATACGAACTGAGCCGCCACCTAATTCACAGCCGTTTAAGACCATGTCGTAAGCATCGGACAAAGCACCTACTGGGTTAGCTTCAAGTTCTGCCGCCGTTAAACCTGTTGGTGCGGTAAATGGATGATGGATAGCGTGCAGATGGCCTTCTACCTGCTCAAACATTGGGAAGTCAACTACCCATAACGGTTTCCAGTCACCTTGTAATAACGCTAGATCTTCACCTAACTTAAGACGTAACGCGCCTAAAGACTCAGTAACAACATTATATTGATCTGAGCCGAAGAAGATAATATCGCCTGTTTTAGCCTTAGTGCGTGCAAGTAATGCTTTCACTACCTCTTCACTTAAAAACTTCAAAATAGGTGATTGTAAGCCTTCAAGACCAGCATCAATATCTTTTACTTTTAACCAAGGCATGCCTTTAGCACCGTAAATGCCAACAAACTTAGTTAAGTCATCAAGCCCTTTACGTGAAAATTTAGCTGCACCTTGCGGTACACATATAACCGCAACTCGACCATTTTCATCATTCGCCGGACCTGAAAAAACTTTAAATTCAACGTCTTTTAAAATATCAGCAACATCAATTAATTCTAACGGGTTACGTAAATCAGGTTTGTCGCTACCAAAACGCATCATCGCCTCAGCATAAGACATACGCGGAAAGTTACCTAAATCGACATTAAGCATTTCTTGGAACAATTCACGGATCATTTTTTCTGTAATTGCCATGACTTGATCACTGCTCATAAACGAGGTTTCAATATCTATTTGAGTGAACTCTGGTTGTCTATCAGCACGTAAATCTTCATCACGGAAACATTTAACAATTTGGTAATAACGCTCCATACCCGACATCATCAACAATTGTTTAAATAACTGTGGTGATTGTGGTAAGGCAAAAAATTGCCCTTTATGCGTACGACTTGGCACTAAATAATCACGAGCGCCTTCAGGGGTGGCGGCAGTAAGAATAGGTGTTTCAATATCTAAAAAACCTTCATTTTCTAATGAACTGCGTATTTTTGACGTCACTTTTGCGCGAAAACGTAAACGTTCGGTCATTTCAACGCGACGTAAATCAAGATAACGATATTTTAATCGTAGCTCTTCCGAGTTAATTTGATTTGAATCGAGTGGTAAAGGTGCTGACTTATTTAAGATAGTTAGCTCTAAACCAAGCACTTCGATAGCACCCGTTTTCATGTCTTTGTTGACTTGGCCTTCAGGGCGGGCACGAACTTTACCTTTAATTTGTACACAAAACTCATTTCGTAAAGTATTGGCTTTTTTGATCACTTCAGGTAAGTCAGGATCATATACAATCTGTACTAGCCCTTCTCGGTCACGTAGGTCTAAAAAGATAACTGCGCCTAAATCACGACGTTTGTTGACCCAACCACATAAAGTTATTTCTTGCCCGATGTGAGACTCATTTACCTCACCACAATAAAGACTGCGCATGTATTTTGCCCTATAGCTAAACAGAATAACAAACGCTATTAGCGCGCCTGCTAGGATAATTTTTTTGCCATATTATAAAGCAAAGGGTATTAATGTCACCCCAGAACAAACAAATGAATTAATTAAAGCGAGAACGAGCAAAAATATAAGGTGAATACTGATGATTAACGATGATTTATGGTAAGTTTTTTAGTCAAACAGACTCCGTTATATCGGTTTAGATAAAACCTCGCTCGCAAGTGACCGAGGTTTTAACAAAATAAATACGGGCTAATCTCGACTAGATTTTTCCCAGTCAACACTTTCCAACATGGGGCTTGCCACCAATATTTTTACTACGCTCTGTTAAACATATAATTATTTTTTCCTGCCGCTTTTACTTCATACATTAAGGTATCGGCAATTTTCAATAAATTGATATCGTTATTGCCATCAGAGGGGTACATAGCGATACCAATACTACAGCCAATAAAGGTTCTTGTGTTTGATAGTTCAAATACTTCTTGTAGTATTATTAATACCTTCTCCGCAACATGGGCTGCCTGACGTGTATTATGTAAACCCGTAAGGAGTAAGACAAACTCATCACCACCAAAACGCACTACCGTATCTGAGCTTCTAACACAGCCCAACAAGCGAAATGCCACTTGCTGTAATAACTCATCGCCAACATCATGACCGTAATTATCATTTACATCTTTAAAACCATCTAAATCAATAAATAACACCGCCATTTTAAGTGATTGACGATGATGGAAATCAATGGCTGCAGTCAACCTATCTTTTAATAATACCCTGTTAGCAAGTCCGGTTAATTCATCATGCGTTGCCATATGTTTCATTCTTTTTTCAAGCAGTTCCCGTTGTTTTATTTCAGTTTGTAATCGTCTATTCCATAATAAAATAACTACCAACACAACTAAAATTGCCACGCCTATTTGCCCTGATCGTTTAAAGACCACGCCTTTATCAAACCCTGTTTTTATTTTTAAAGCAAACCAATTATCATAAATGGATTGTTTTTCTATGTCCGTTATCGTCGCTAAGCCTTTGTTCATTATACCGTTTAATAAAGGCAAGCGGGAGTTTATAGCAAAACGATTCTTTTCTACACCGAGACCTTCAATCATTGATATCATCAAGTTAACACTATTCCCTGGTCTTAGTAGGTGTGTCGCTGAAGCTATGGTGGTAATAAAGCCGTCAACACGCCCTTGCTTGAGTGACGCTAAACCTTGCTCCCTGTTGGCTACTAATTTAAAGGATATTAACGGATGCGCCTTTCTTAACTTAGCAATTAAGTCATAACCTTTAATCATAGCGACTTCTTTACCATAAAAATATTTAATGCTTGTTTGTTGACCATCATATAGCGGATGAATTATGACCCATGGCATTTGCCAATAACTGTCAGTAAATAAAATTTCTTTTTCACGTTTTTTCGTTGCAATAATGTTAGCTAACACATCAATTTCTTGTGTTATTAATGCGTCATATAATGCCTGCCAATTATCAAAGGCTATTACGTTAAATGCTAAGCCTGTTCTATCACTAATTAACTTAATGATCTCTTGATTTATACCAGAGAAACGTCCCTCAACGGAGAAAAACTCAATAGGCGGTTGATTTTTTACAATGCCTAAATTGATTTGTTTATGACTCGTTATAAAAGCTTTCTCGGCAGCATTTAAAGAAACTGCTGTAGTCTGTTTGTGATAATAAGCCTCTTTTAAGTTTCCACTTAGCCACTTGATTTCAAGCTCAATGAGCTTATTACTATCTAAATTGCTTAAGCCTTTATTAATAACGTGTAATAATTTTTTATTTTGAAAATGTATAGCCGGTGCTAGCTCTGTGCGTATCACTGGACTGTCTAGTGGATAAAATGAATTCTGCAAATTTATTTCTACTAACCGGGCATCAACGATATCACTCAAACCAAAAAAGCCTGATATTTCACCACGTTCGCTTGCGTTTAACATAACAGCTACACTCTTAAAGTGACGAAAATTTAACTTCGGAAATTGCGCTGACAAGCTTGCTTTATGGGTCGATAGTTCCCATAAACCAATAGTATGTTGAGCAACCTCTTGACTCAGTTGCGCTAATGACAAAATTATTTTCCCGTCATAACCTTTTATTTTACTACTGAGATATACTTTAGAACTACCGACGTAAATAGGATTGGCAAATGACATGTTTTCAGGTATTTTCATCTTAGTTGGGAAAGACAACAATACATCAGCTTTTTGTTCCGCAACAAGCGCTATTGCTTCCTTCATATCACGGGCAACAAACTCAACTTCAATACCGACTTGTTCTGACCATAAACGCCAAACATCAACCAATAGCCCTTGGGCTTCACCTAATGGGCTTACTGCCGTATAAGGCGCATAGTCTGATGATAATACAATAGATAAATTATCTTTATACTTATCTAACGTTAACCATTTACTTTCAATTGTCGCACGCTCTTTTGTTGATATTTTGTCGAAACCTTCGTTAATGTAAGCCAGTAAGTCTGTGTTACCTTTAGCAACAGCAACCCCATAGTCATTTTGTTGAATACGTAATGATTTATGCATCGGAAAGTTATTCCTTAACACCTCGTAATTTGTAAAATTATCGACAAGGTTTCCACCAAAAGCGGTAAATATTAAAATTTCATTATTTAAGGCGGCTTGGTATAAATCATGTCGATTGGCGTATATTTTTAAAGAAAAATCGGGGTGATTATTTTTTAATGATTCAATTGCAACGGTACCCTCAACGACACCTATACTATAGGGTTTAAGATCCCCAAGGCTGTTAACGCTATCAAGTATTCGATTTACATAAAGGTTTGAGTATTTTGAAAAAATGGGTTTACTAAAGGCGAGTGTTTTACGTCTTGAATTAAGGATAGCCAGGCCCCCTTGAATATCAATATTGCCCAAAGCAACTTGATTTAACGTTTCTGACCAACTATTCAGTAGCACAAATTCTATGTCAACTTGCTGTTTTTTCGCCCACAGCTTCCATAGATCAGGTAACATACCCGCAAGTTCTCCTTGTTCATCAAAAAAGTAATACGGGGGCATACCGGTATTGATGGCAATGGTGAAGGACCGCTTAGCGGCTAAAGAAGTTGGTTGTTTTTTTTTGTTTTCCAGTGCCGTATCAGGCATAGGCTCGGCTATTGCTATATTTAAAACACTCAAAAATAAAACAACGAGAATAAAAAAGCTTGTTTGCTTAAATACAACAATCAAAAAAACCTCCTGATAAATATAGCGTTAGGAATAAGGTCAGTTAAAATTAATCATCATCTATATTCAGGGCGATCAGACGAGTTAGAATGGCATCAAGCCCCAAGGTAAGCTATTTTCGTTAAGCTAACACCCTTAACAATTTATTTGCTCAGCCGATGTAAAATCAGCAGTGCTATACTAGTTAGCTAATCACACAGTCATAGTAAAATGTGTCAAACCTTACCATTAATGGCAACAAGTTCACTTTTGATTTATTCGTTAGTCAATGTATCCCGTTGATACCGATAAGTAGGGTCTTGTTGTCCTAAAATCAATCAAAATAACCTTCTGCATCCTATCAACCTTTTCATTCATCAGTCACCAACAGTGTATTAAGGCAAGTGGCAATGAAGGTTACTCATGAAACAGTCCTTATTTAGCACCCGCTAACATTACATGATCCCAACTAAAAATTAACAAGTAATACAAGCCGCATAAGAAAGTGTTCTCCTAGCGAGAATTTAAATACTTAGAGGCAAGACATTGATTTAAGAGAATAGTTATTCATAAAAACACCTCTTACCTTATCTAATAAGCTACCCCCAAATAGCGTCCTTGTCAAAATAAATAACGCTGCGTAAGCCTTTCTCTTATTAGTTAGCAGGCATTGATAGACTCCTGAGGATAGAAAGCCTCCCAGTAATGAAACTTAATCCATACGGCACAGCCTAAGGCTATCGAGTACCATAATCGAGGCAAGTAGGATTTCCCTCTCTGATTTATTTAGTCAGTCATGGACTGACCTTATTAATTCGTTTGGTATTACAACAATACTTGATATAGTAGATAAATATTAATGTGATAGTCGTACCATTCAAAGTGCATAATTTTAGAGGGGTTAATCATCACTTTAGGCAAGATAAAGCTATGCTTTTTTTCTTTGATGCTGCATAAAGTGATGGTTAACCCATCGAAAAAGCGCTTGATCACTCTAAACATACCTCGGATTGATAACAGGTATAATAAATAGGTTAACTAAGAATATGGATTTATTTCTTCTTAAAAAGATCATCACTGTTTTTATCATGCCTCTTAATATAGTACTGATATTACTTATTTTGGCACTTTTGATGTATAACAAAAAGCCAAAATTAAGTCTTAAAAGTTTATTGGCTGCCACTGTTATTTTGTTGGTATCGTCCTTTTCCCCCTTTTCCGATAGTGTCATGAACACGATTGAAAACACTTATCCACCTTATGTTAAAACAGAGCGGTCAGTTGATTATATTGTCATACTTGGCTGTCGCCATGAAACCAATGAAGCCTTACCCGTTACTAGTCAATTAGCGGCATGTTCATTACAACGTATGGTTGAAGCATTACGCATTTTTAAACTTCACCCTCGAGCAAGAATAATTACCTCAGGTTATGGCGGTAAAAATCCGATATCAAATGCGGAAGCGGTTAAACAATCATTGATGTTATTAGGGGTGCCCGCACAAAAAATCATTACTGAAAATTTCCCTAAAGATACCCAAGAAGAGGCTGAACTGATTGCACCAAGAGTAGAAGGTACACAAGTGGTATTGGTAACCAATGCGAATCATATGCCGAGGGCTATGAGATATTTTCAAGCCCAAGAAATATACCCTATTGCAGCTCCCACGGGCTATTGGGTGAAAGACCCAGAAGGTAAGAAAAACTGGCCTTATTACATACCGAGCAGTGAAAATTTACAGCAAACTAGCATTGCCTTGTATGAGAGTTTAGGCCAATTAGTACAATGGTTTAAATCTGTTATTAGGTAGCTCATTCAACAGCGAATACCAATCAGTCCCTAGCAAGTTAAACTGGGTTGTCGAGATCAATAAACTGTACCTCAAGTGCATGCTCCTTCGCTAAATATTCACCTAAGGCTTTTATACCGTAGCGCTCTGTCGCATGGTGACCTGCAGCAAAGAAGTGAATATCCATCTCATGGGCAATGTGGGTAGTTTGCTCGGAAACCTCTCCTGTTAAAAATGCATCTATGCCCTGCTCTGCCGCTAATTCGATATAACCTTGCCCGCCACCAGAGCACCATGCAATAGTTTTTATCACTTTATTACTGGGCGCGGCTATATGTAAACATTCTCGTGCCAGCGTGCGGTTAACTAATTGTGCTAAATCATCGCCACTGCATGCTTTTTCAAAGCAGCCCTGCATCGCAACACTTAACGGGTTCCCTGACTCTAATGGTGCTACGGCTTCAATATTAAATAGCTTGGCTAATTGCGCGTTGTTACCCAAGGTGGGATGTATATCTAAGGGTAAGTGGTATGCAAATAGGTTAATGTCATGCATCAACAAGGCCTTAATACGCTGATGTTTCATACCACGAATAACATAAGGTTCGTTTTTCCAAAAATAACCATGATGCACTAATATGGCATCAGCTTTTTCACTTATCGCTTTATCAATCAGTGCTTTTGAAGCGGTAACACCGGTAACAATTTTACTGATCTGTTCACGTCCCTGTACTTGTAAACCGTTTGGGGTGAAATCTTTTATTTGCTCTGGTTTTAATAACGTTGTTAAAACCTGTTCTAAATCGTTACGTCGCATAATTGAGTTACTTTTAATAAGAGTAGTCGTTAGTGTTAAATGATGAATGTTAGCTATTCAAGCTAAAGGTAACTAGCTTATTGGATTGCCGAGTTAATTACTTGCTTGGTTACCACTTGATTAATTATTTATTCGGCATTTTTTTAATCGTTTCTGCTAACTTTCTAGAGGTATTCATGGTGGTAACTTTGACTGGATTAAAGTCAGGTCTTATTTGCCACTTAGGTTTAATGGGTGTTAACGGTAATACCCGCTTTTTCGCAATAATCACATAGATTGAACCGAGTGCTGGTAAATAGCTTTTAGCAAAACTTTGCCAAGAACTCTGTAAACTTTCTGCCGACACCTTTCCCGTCAAAGTATAATGTAAGCAGCGTTGATCGGCTAAAATTTCAAAGCCCATTAAATGCAACCAATCTTTAACCCGCATAGGTGAAAAAAAATGTTCATTCCACGGCGTTTGATTACGCCTATGCGGTAATAAGCAATTTAAACCCGCTAGACTTATTGGGTTAAAGCCGGTTAAGACCATATATCCATTGGGAATTAGTACTCTATTCGCTTCGCGTATGACATGGTGAGGGTCTACCGAAAATTCCAATACATGGCTAAGTAAACACACATCAACACTATGCTCTTGTATAGGTAAGTCATCAATTGCACCAATAACATCGGTGCAATCTTTGTTCGCACTAAAAGCAACTTGATGTTTAATGGTGCAATCTGAGATCGATATTTCATTGCTTAAGGCACCCAATTTTATCAGATGGTAACCGAAAAATTTTTGCCACCAAGGCGCAAGTTCTTGCTCTATTGCTTTTTTAATCACCTCTCCATTAGGCAGTGCTTGCCACGAAAGAGGATAATGGGGTTGACGAAAAGCTAAGGCTGGTTTCATAGAGGCTTCTTTTAGACCTATATAGGCGTATAATGAAATAATGGTTTTGTTGGTGCTGCATGTATCACTCTCGCTACCCACACAAACAAACTAATTTTGTATTTTAGTGTTATATTTTTAAGTATATAACGAACTAGAGGTAAAATCTCATATGGCTAACACTCAACCAACGATAACTGCAATTAAAGCCTTTAACGATAATTACCTTTGGGTTATTTCTACTCAAGCAACAAATAAAGTTGCCCTTGTTGACCCCGGTGATGCGGATGTGTGCATAGCGTACTTGCAAAAAAACAAGGCTGTTTTATCCACTATTTTAGTCACTCATCATCATAAAGATCATGTGGGTGGCATTAAAGAACTCTTAGCCTATGCCGAGAAAAATGGCTGGTCAGTAGTCGTTTATGGCCCAGCCAATGAAAACATTGCGCAGCTAAATATAGCCCTCAAAGAAGGTGATATCGTGACCTTAACAGAGCTTCACTGTGCATTTACTGTACTTGATCTACCAGGTCATACTAAAGGTCACATTGCTTATTATAACGACACAATAGTTTTTTGTGGCGACACCTTGTTTTCTGGTGGCTGTGGCCGAGTATTTGAAGGTACGCCAGAGCAAATGCATCACTCATTAACAAAGTTGGCAAACTTAGCAAGTAATACCTTAATCTACTGCGCCCATGAATATACCCAAGCAAACTTAGCTTTTGCCTTCGCTGTTGAACCTAATAATATCGCTTTGCAGAACTATGCTGAACAGGTAAAGAGTAAGCGGCAGCAAAACCAAGCAACAATCCCAAGCACTATCGGTTTAGAGCGACAAATAAATCCTTTTCTACGTTGCCACGAGCCCACAATAAAACATGCCGCACGACAATACAGTGAGCGGCATAACATAAAGCAAAGCGAAAAGAGTGATAGCGATGTTTTTGCCGTTATTAGAGCATGGAAGGATAATTTTTAGTCGTTAACCTGAACGTAGAAATAAGCAGCACTTACTCTGGATAATGTGTTGCTGCTTTATCTTTCTGTATCTATCCATATAATATCATTAGCGTCCATATTAGCGTCATTATAAATACAGCAATGATGAAGTGATATTGCTCAACCGCTGCTTCGCTGGCTTCATCATTACTTTCCATATAAAGAAGTGGTCACTTAGAATGGAATGACGACACAACGTCAAATAATCACACCATAGCATACTCGATGTGTTAATTATTTTTCCTTCATTATCTTCCTTCCCTAAAGTGAAGGGGATCACCACGTAAATACTGCCCTTTGCATGGTAACGGGGATATGATAATATCACCAATCTTTTTATTCTCGCTAACTTACTGGTTATTCATGAAGTATTTTTTATTACCCGTTGTTGTTCTTTTAGCTGCCTGTCAAAACCTATCCCTAGGTGATGGTAATACCCATTCCCTCCTTGTTGAAACTGAAAGGCAAACGGCGGGGCCAGAGGAAATTAACCAAGCACTGTTAGCGGATGAAAGTATTGATATAATTCATCCTGTTTCCGATGTCGACTTTTCGTTAAATAACGCTCTGAAAGATAAAAAATCACTTGAAGAAAGCAACATTTGGTCACGTATTAGAAAGCAATTAACCTTTGATATTCCCAACGAAAAACGTCTTATTTCTCAACGAAATTGGTTTGTTAAGCACCCAAGTTACCTTAAGCGTGTTGCTAAACGCGCAGAGCCTTTTCTTTATTACATTGTTGAAGAATTAGAAAAAAACAACATGCCCATTGAACTAGCGCTTTTACCTGTGGTAGAAAGTGCCTTTGACCCTTTTGCTTATTCACACGGTCGTGCTTCAGGTATGTGGCAGTTTATACCCGCTACCGGGGAACGTTTTGGTATGAAACAAAATTGGTGGTATGACGGTAGACGTGATGTGGTCGCTTCAACCGAAGGTGCTATTAAATATTTAAAGTACTTAAACAAATTTTTCGATGGCGATTGGATGCTTGCGCTCGCTGCCTATAACTCAGGTGAAGGCCGAGTGAGGAGTGCAGTAAGAAAGAATAAACGCTTAGGGAAACCAACGGATTTTTGGTCACTAGATTTACCAAGAGAGACACGTGCATATGTCCCTAAACTATTAGCCTTAGTCGATATAATTAAAAACCCTAAAAGCTTTAATATATCACTTCACCCCATCGAAAATAAAAATGTCTTAACTCAGATCGATATTAAATCACAACTTGACTTAGCGAAGGCTGCGACACTTGCCGACTTGTCGTTAGTGGAATTACAACATTTAAACCCTGGATTTAATCGCTGGGCAACGGATCCTGACGGACCTCATCGTTTATTATTACCTTCTCATAGCATCGCAAAATTTGAACTCGGCTTGAGTAAGTTAAGTAAAAAAGATCGACTCGCTTGGCAGCGCTATAAAATTAAAAATGGCGACAACTTAGGACTTATAGCGAATAGATTTAATACCCGTGTCGATTTAATACAACAAGTGAATAAAATCAAAGGCAATCGTATTCGTGCCGGAAAATACCTACTGATCCCTGTGGCCGCAAAATCATTAGACAGTTATATTTTATCTCAAGACCAACGTATTGCTAAAAAACAAAGTAGACCTCAAAAAGGCATTAAGCGAATTCATACGGTGATATCGGGAGATAATTTATGGGACATAGGTCGTCAGTATAAAGTTAACGGAAAAAATATTGCTAAATGGAATGGTTTTGCCCCAAGAGATCCCTTAAAGATTGGTCAAACCCTCGTGATTTGGCAAAAAACGGGTAATAAAACCACGACATTGAGTTATGCTAATGCCAGAATAGGCAACCAAATCGAAAATGCCATCATACGAAACATTACATACAAAGTACGCCGTGGTGATTCTTTTGCTCGCATAGCCGATAAGTTTAATGTCCTTATTAGAGATATTGAGCGTTGGAACAATCTTGATAGAAAGAAATACTTACAGCCAGGTCAGCGATTGAAGCTTTCTGTTGATGTAACCAATAATATTTAGCCTGAGAAGACTAGAGCACTACCACCGAGCACACAGAGGCGCTGTGCCAGCACAGAGGAAGAGAGTTTACTATTTTTATCTCTGTGTACTCAGTCGTGGTCAAGTCTGTTTATGTTGGTATTATAAAAAATACTGGCTATAAGCGTTGGCTAGTAAAATCGACAAAAAACGTTTTCGCTTCTCCATTTTTATCAATCGTTACCCATAAACGCCAAACCATTTCTTCTTCACTACAACTCGCTAATAAACTTTGTGCTAAATAAACGTTACTTTGCCCTTTTTGTTGAAAAAATACCGGCACCTTACCCATAAACATGTCTTTCCCTTCAAGATAAGCTGTCACCTTAGTCAGGCTACTTACTGAATTATTTTTAAGTTGAGAGAGCTCAATAGTAAAAGGTCGCTCGGTTTTAATTTTATCGCTTAAATGATGTTGAGAAAATTTAAGGCTAAAGCGCACAACATCACTATTATCTGCCTTAATACCTTCCTCGTATCCTTTAGCATTAGCTTCACCATCACTTTCGCTATTACCTTCAAAACTTATTTCACATTGACTCTGACTACCAATGCATTGTGGTATTAATTCACTCGCGGTATTTATTTCGTTATCTTCACTGACAGGCATACAAGCACTCATAAAAAGTACCCATAGAGAAAGTAAAAAGAGGGAGGGTGGCGTTACTCTTTTTTTTAACACAATAAAATCTACCTTAAGAGACGGGGAAATGATTATATACCATAGACGACTAGCGCTCTTCTACTGATTTTTGACTAAAGCCAGTAAACTAACTAGCCAAAGCATTTCTAATCCTAAGGCTTTATTATTTTTTTTCGAAATAGACCTTTATTCCTCATTTGAATGAGACTCACCTTCTTTGATCTAGATCAAGTTATTTTTCTTGATCTAGATCAAGTTTTAACGCTCAAACCTGTTGATTTATCTGTCCTTCAAGAGGTAGAATTACAAGGATTTCGTTACATTTATTTACATTGATGTGGCCTATCTAACAGCTCAATGAGCAAACACATAGAATTAGTATAAATTGTGTCCTATTATCTAAAGACTTTCACATTTAGATATTACAGCAAAATATACTTTCTGATTAATAATAACACTGCGGAATTTTTAACATGACCACAAGTAATACGTCAGCAGTAGACTACAACTTCGATGTAGTACGTCAATTTACTGTAATGACTGTAATCTGGGGAGTCGTTGGTACACTAGTAGGTGTACTTATCGCGGCACAATTAATTTGGCCTGCGTTAAACTTTGATACACCTTGGTTAACCTACTCCCGTCTTCGCCCACTTCATACTAATGCGGTAATTTTTGCTTTTGGTACAAGTGCTTTATTTGCATCTTCTTATTACGTAGTGCAACGTACCTGTCAAGCACGGTTGTTTGGCGGTAAATTAGTCGCCTTCACCTTTTGGGGTTGGCAAGCGGTTATTGTTGCCGCGGTAATTACCCTGCCTTTAGGTTACACCTCGTCTAAAGAGTACGCTGAACTAGAGTGGCCTATCGATATTCTTATTACTATAGTTTGGGTTGCCTACGCCGTTGTTTTTTTTGGTACGTTAATTAAACGAAAAACATCCCATATTTACGTTGCCAACTGGTTCTTTGGTGCTTTTATTATTACCGTTGCCGTATTGCACATTGGTAATTCAATGGCGATCCCTGTTTCGCCAATGAAGTCATATTCAATCTACTCTGGTGCTATCGATGCCATGATGCAATGGTGGTATGGTCATAATGCCGTTGGCTTCTTATTAACGGCTGGTTTCTTAGGTATGATGTACTACTTCGTGCCAAAACAAGCAGAGCGTCCAGTTTATTCTTACCGTTTATCTATAGTGCATTTTTGGGCATTAATTTCTTTATATATTTGGGCAGGCCCTCATCATTTACACTACACCGCGCTACCTGATTGGGCTCAATCAGTAGGTATGGTAATGTCTCTCGTTTTATTTCTTCCTTCATGGGGTGGTATGATCAACGGTATCATGACACTTTCTGGTGCATGGCATAAGCTTCGTACCGATCCTATTTTGCGTTTTTTAATTGTTTCATTATCTTTCTACGGTATGTCTACGTTTGAAGGGCCAATGATGGCAATAAAATCAGTGAATGCCTTATCTCATTATACTGACTGGACTATAGGACACGTTCACTCAGGGGCTTTAGGTTGGGTTGCCATGGTGTCAATTGGCGCTATGTACCATTTGATTCCACTTTTATTCAACCAAGGTCGCATGTTCAGTATTCGCCTTATTAACGTACATTTTTGGTTACACACTGCGGGGATCATTCTTTATATCGTCGCTATGTGGATTTCAGGTGTAATGCAAGGGTTAATGTGGCGTGCAGTCAACAGTGACGGAACATTAACTTACAGTTTTGTTGAAAGCTTAACCGCTTCTTACCCCTTCTACTTTATGCGTTTTGTCGGTGGTTTGTTAGTCGTTTCAGGTTTCTTGTTAATGGCTTACAACATGTTTAAAACAATTTATGCGAAAGACGGAAGTCTTAAGCCTGTTGAAGCAACATAAGGAGAACAGACATGAAAAATAAACATGAAAAAGTTGAAAAGAATGTTGGTCTGTTCTTTCTATTTACTGTCTTTGCGATCAGCATCGGTGGTTTAGTTGAAATTACCCCATTGTTCTTCCAAAAAGAATTATCTCAACCAGTTGATAACTTAAAGCCCTACACGGCCCTGCAGATGGAAGGTCGTGATATTTATATCCGAGAAGGTTGTAATAACTGTCATAGCCAGATGATCCGCCCTTTTAGAGCGGAAACAGAGCGTTATGGTCATTATTCCGTTGCGGGTGAACACGTTTGGGAGCATCCATTTTTATGGGGATCAAAACGTACCGGCCCTGATCTAGCCCGTGTTGGTGGTGGTCGTTATAGTGATGATTGGCATATTGCCCATTTGCTTGACCCGCGTTCCATGGTGCCTGAGTCAAATATGCCCGCATTTAAGTGGTTAGCAGAGAATAAGCTCGACGGTGAAATTACCGGTAAAAAGCTTGAAATTTTCAACTGGCTAACTCGTAACCGAAGCCACATCGATAAAGAAACAGGCGAACGTATTCCGCTTTATACTCAAGCAGAAATTGACGGCGCTAAAGATGCGGTTAAGGGAAAAACTGAAATGGAAGCCTTGGTTGCTTATTTGCAATCACTTGGCCATGCGTTGAAATAGCCTATGGATTATGGAACTCTTAGAGGGTTTGTTGCCCTCCTAATATTTGCACTTTTTATTATAATTGTTGCTTGGTCTTATTCAAAAAAACGCAAATCATCGTTTGATGAGGTAGCAAACTCTATTTTTGAAGAAGATAACGCAGCTAACATGAATAAAAAAACCCCTCTCGATAAAGATAACAAACAGGAGACGAATAATAATGTCTAGCTTCTGGAACATATGGGTTTGGGTTCTTACCCTTGGCACGTTAGTAGGTTGTTTTCTCCTACTACGTTGGTGCTTAAAGAACTTTACAGACGTTGAAGAAGGCGAGTCAATGGGTCATAGCTTCGACGGCATTGAAGAATTAAATAACCCGCTACCTAAATGGTGGAGTACCTTTTTCTTATTAACCATTGTGTGGGCATTTGGTTATCTTGCTCTTTATGGTTTAGGTAACTGGACTGGTCTTTTAGGCTGGAAAAGCTCAAACCAAGGCATTTTAAGCCTGGCCGAATCAAAAGCTAAAACCTTGGAGTATTTAAATAAAGACTCTGGTGTATTAGTGCAATATGACCGTGAAGTTGCTGCTGCTGATGCTAAATATGGCCCAATCTTTGCTGCTTACGCAGAACGTAGTATTGAGGAATTAGCCACCGACGAGGAAGCGCTTAAAGTGGGCCAGCGTCTGTTCATTCAGAACTGTTCACAATGTCATGGCTCTGATGCCCATGGCACCACAGGCTTCCCTAACCTAGCTGATAAAGACTGGTTATATGGTGGCAGCCCTGAAAAAATTAAAGAGTCCATTATGAATGGTCGTAAAGCAATAGGCATGATGGCTTGGGAAGGCGCATTAGGCGGCGACCAAGGTGTTAAAGAAGTTGCCGCTTACGTTATCAGCCTAAGTGGTCGCTCGGTTGACCCCGATTTAGCGAAAGCAGGTAAAGGCAAGTTTGCTTTATGTGCGAGCTGTCACGGCCCGGACGGTCAAGGTAATTTAATGTTAGGAGCACCCAACTTAGCCGATAACATTTGGTTATACGGGGGGTCTCAACGAGTAATTGAAGAGTCAATTCGTAATGGCCGCGCTGGTGTAATGCCGCCTTGGAAAGATATTCTTGGAGAAGAAAAAGTACATTTAATTAGTGCTTATGTTTATTCGCTTTCACAAGATTAAAACCAAGACCAGCTTGTCGGTATTAATATTTAGTAAAGACTCAAAAAAAAATTAACACAACCCTAGCTAACCCACTGTTAACTAGGGTTTTTTATTGTATAGTTCTGACAAAGAAAACTGGCTCAAAACACAGAAGAACGCTATAATAAATATCAATGTCACATAATTAAAAACGCTAAAACACTATGAAAACATCTTGGTACCACGAGCCTTGGGCTTGGTTAGTTTTTACCCTCCCCTTTACCGCAGTTGTTGCTGGTATTTCCACTTATATTATTGCTAATACCAATGCAGACACCCTTGTCGTTGGTGAGTATTATAAAAAAGGTAAATATATTAACTTAGAAGTCTCAAAAGTTAAGATGGCCCAAAAGCTTGGTATACGCTTTGAGCTAAAGTTAGTGAACAATGAGTTAATTATTAAACCAACGGGTATAGAGAAAAGCTTCCCATTAATTAATGCCGTTTTTTTTCATCCAACCCTCGAAGAAAGAGACTTTTACTTAGCGTTAACACCTGACGGTAATGGTTATTTCAGGCATCACTTTGATCGCGAGGTTACTGGCAAGTGGAAACTGACGCTAAGCTCTTTTGAAGGGAATTGGAAAATTCAAAATACTGTATTCTTACCACAAAGTGACTTTATCGAGCTGCTTCCTGATCCCACCAGAGCACAATAACACACCTCCTCAGACAGAAATTTGCGAAAGTTAATTCGGCTTTCGCTTTTATTAGAAAGTAAGCCATGACTAGCAACTGTTTTCATTGTAATGAAGCCCTCCCCTTAGGTATCAAGCTCGCTGTCGAAATAAATAATATCAAACAGCCGATGTGCTGCCTTGGCTGTCAAGCGGTCGCACAAACCATTGTCGATAATGGTCTAAGCCAATATTACTCGGTAAGAACCCAACCGGCTCATAAAGGGCAACCGCTAGTGCCGGAGCAATTGAATAAAAATAAATTACTTGATGACGCGGTATTACAAAGTGAGTTTATTTATCAAGAGCAGGGCAATAAAGAAGCTATTTTAACCATAGATGGCATTAGCTGCGCAGCCTGTGCTTGGTTAATTGAAATGCAATTAGATAAACTCAATGGTTTAATTAATATCAACGTGAATGCTACAACCCAAAGGGCAACGGTAAAATGGCAAGATAACGCCATTAAATTAAGTGACATTCTACTCGCCATAGAAAACATTGGTTATCAAGCGCTGCCTTTTAAAGCCAATGAAGCGGAACTCCGCAACAAAAAACAAAGCAAAGCCTTTATTAAACGTCTTGGTATTAGTGGCATCTTAATGATGCAAATAATGATGATAGCCGCAGGTTTATATTTTGGCGATTTTTCCGGAATGGTAGAACATAGCAAGATATATTTACGCTGGGTTAGTTTTATTTTAACACTACCTATTGTTTTTTATAGCGCACACCCTTTTTATACGGGGGCGATAAAAGCACTTAAAGCAAAACGCTTGTCTATGGATGTGCCTGTATCGATCGCCATTATTTTAGCCTTTAGCGCCAGTGCTTGGGCAACCATCACCCAACAAGGTGAAGTGTACTTTGAGTCGGTCTCTATGTTCACTTTTCTATTGCTTATAGGTAATTTTTTAGAATTCAGAGCGCGTTCACATGCGGCACAAGTCTCTGCCAACTTATTAAAATTGATGCCCATGACGGCAACTAAGCTAATAACGGTTAGCGATAACTTAGGAAAAAATATAGAAAAGGAAACATTAGTTGCTGCTAGGCAGTTAGTTAAAGGCGATAGGGTTATTATTAAGCCGGGTGAAGTAGTACCCGCCGACGGCCTAATTTTTTCAGGGGTAAGTCAACTGAATGAAGCCATGTTATCTGGTGAACAACACCCCATTAGCAAAACGGTCACTGACAAGGTTTTTGCCGGTACGCTTAACGGCGATGGCAACATTACGGTGCAAGTAACACAAGCATCCAGCCAATCGTTTTTAAGTCAACTTATCCGTTTAAGTGAAAAATCCCAAACACATAAACCTAAAATTGCCAAGTTATCGGATAAAATAGCCCAGTACTTTGTTGCCGTTATTCTATTGACCTCTATCGCTACAGCAATTTATTGGCAACAACACATGCCTGAAGAAGCTTTTTGGATCACCCTATCCGTTCTTGTCGCCACTTGCCCTTGCGCACTTTCATTAGCAACCCCAACGGGCTTAACTTGTGCAACCACACGCTTAAACCGCAGCGGCATTATGATAAAAGGCAGTCATGTAATGGAGGCCATGCCAAAAATCAATTGCTTTGCTTTTGACAAAACAGGCACCTTAACCACAGGTGAATTTACCATTGACAAAGTTAAGCTAATGGACAACGATTCAAGCCTTAGCAAAACGCAAGTACTCGCTATCGCTGCAGCCCTAGAGGCTTCATCAGAACACCCTATTGCCAAACCGTTTGCCAAATATAGAGACTACAGCCTAATTGCAGAGCAAGTTAAAGTACACTCAGGACAAGGTGTCAGTGGTGTTATCAACACGGTGAATTACGCTATCGGCAAGTACAGTTGGCTCAATATAAAATCTTCGCTCAATAGCGACAAAGCCTCTGCGCTACAAGACGCCAGCTGTATTTTGATTGCCAATGACCAAGTTATCGCTGTTTTTTACCTCGTTGATAAGATTCGTGATGATGCATTTCCCGTACTATCTGAGCTCAAAGCACATAATAAAACCTTGTTACTATCAGGCGATAGTCAACATGCCTGTGATGATATAGCCAAACTGCTACCTATAGATACCGTGTTCGGTGGACTCAGTGCTCAAGATAAAATACAGCATATCAAAGCAGCTCAACAACAAAACTACAAGGTGGCAATGACAGGCGACGGTGTGAACGACTCACCAGTATTTGGTGCTGCTCATATATCTATTGCCATGGGTTGTGGTGCAGATATCACCAAAAGTGGCGCGGATGTTATCTTGCTTAATAATAAGTTGAGCAGCATTAACACCTTGATTAATGTCTCTCATCGAACTCACCGGATAATTTTTCAAAATTACTTATGGGCTTTTGGTTATAATGCTATTGTATTACCACTCGCTGTGACGGGCCATATAACCCCGTACATGGCCGTTATCGGTATGTCAGCGAGTTCTATTTTAGTCATAAGTAATTCACTACGCTTACTTAAGAAATAAAGCGTCTCGCTAATGAGTTTACATAACCACGAGTAAAGTATGAGCATTATTTTTATTTTAATCCCTATCGCTGTTTTATTAACTGTTTTGGGCATCTACCTTTTTTTATGGGCGGTAAAGGCGGAGCAATTTGAAGACCTTGAAAAACAAGGTATGAGTATTCTTTTTGATGATGAACAACAGAAGACAAACAATGAAGACGGACAAGAAAAACAAGAAAAAGAGCATACTAAAAAAGACCTAAATAATCCATGAGCATAGATTTTTTCTCTGCTTTTATTATTGGCTTACTTGGCTCGGGTCATTGCTTGGCTATGTGTGGTGGCATTACAACTATGCTTACTTCAGCCATTGATAAGCCCTCCCAAGCAACCACTACAACCCATGGTGACATAGCCATCAATATTGTCTCCGAACAAGCAAATTGCTCACCGCAAGCTTCTCGTTTAAGTCTCATCTTTTTTTATCACCTTGGTCGCATTGCTAGCTATTGTTTAATTGGTGCTATTGTTGGCTTCACTGGCTCTATCGCCGCTAAAAACATTGGCTTCCCCCTTAATAGCTTGCGCTTAATCTCCGCAGTTTTCCTCATTTTTTTGGGTTTATATATAGGTCAATGGCTTTTATGGTTAAACCGAATAGAGTCATTAGGCAAAGGCTTATGGGCTTATATATCACCATTAGCTAAGCATGTGATCCCTGTTGACAACCATAAAAAATCCTTCGGTTTAGGTGCCTTATGGGGATGGTTACCTTGCGGCTTGGTGTATTCGACTCTAACCTGGTCACTTGCTAGCGGCAGTAGCCTTACCGGTGGTGGTATCATGTTGTTTTTCGGATTGGGCACATTACCCGCCTTAGTCACATTATCAATAGGCGTAACTAGCATAAAAAACCTACTTGTCAATGGGTTTTTCAAGAAAACAATGGCTATCTCACTTATTGGATACGGTTTTTACTGTTTTGTTGTTGCATATCAACTAATGTTCTAATACCATAGACCAGTTACCAATCAAGATGCATGTTTCAGAGTACTTGAGCGATTTCAATTTAAGACGCAGTAATGAAATAAAGGTTATTCAGGAAAATATGCTCCTGCATTATCTATTACGTAACATCCATGTAGCGTCCTTAAAAATTACAGCAATGATGAAGTGATATTGCTCAAGCACTTCTTCGATGGGTTAACAATCACTTTATATGGTGTCAAATAACCAAACCATAGAATAACGATGCTTTAACTACACTTTAGTTATGCTTTAGTTATCGTTCTTACCTAAAGTGATTGTAAACACCACTAAAATCCTGCGCTTTGCATGGTAACGGGTAAATAGATGCTTTACAATTAACCTTGCAAGCCACGTCACAGAGTAATTTTATGTCAAAGAAGAATTGTACATTAACACAGCATATCAACTGTAAAAACTGTAGTATTAGTGAGTTATGCTTGCCTTTTTCTTTAAATGATAAAGAGCTTGATACCCTTGACGATATCATCGACCGTAAACGCCCTATTCACAAAGGCGACAAAATATTTCATGACGGTCAGGAGTTACAAGCGCTCTTCGCCATACGCTCAGGTACATTTAAAACATATACCGTTAACGAACAGGGCGAAGAGCAGATTACGGGGTTTCATTTAGCTGGCGACTTACTCGGTTTTGATGCTATTGCTGATAATGCTCACCCCAGTTTCGGCCAAGCGCTGGAAACCTCAATGGTTTGTGAAATCCCTTATGCAAGTTTAGATGAGTTGTCTAATACTATGCCTAAGCTTAAGAAGCAGGTATTACGGTTGATGAGCAATGAAATCAGAACCGATCAAGAAATGCTCACACTGCTTAATAAAAAAAATGCCGAACAACGTGTTGCCACCTTTATCGTGAGTTTAAGTGAACGTTATCATGCGCGTGGTTTATCGGCAAATGAGTTTCGTTTAACCATGACACGCAGTGATATTGGTAACTATATTGGCTTAACCGTTGAAACCATTAGCCGCTTATTAAATCGTTTCCATAAAAGCGGGTTAATAAAAGTGGACGGAAAATTAATTACAATTATAGATATTGACAAACTTTGCGATACCGCTGCGCTATAACGTCTTGCTTTACTAACCTTAACCCTCTTTGGTAATTAGTTTATAATCCATTAGTGATAATAAACTAATTACCCCCGCGCCATTAATAGAAGCTCTACTTTAACCGTAGGAAAAACGGCCCAATACAAAGCATTTATGTTAATAACCACCTGTATTAATTAAAACATCACGGGGATGACGATACTGAGCCAAATGTAAAGATATTGTTGATATCGACTCAAGATTATTCTGTTGGAAGTATTTGAGCGTTCTCAAACGACCTTATCCGTAAAAAGTGAGGGGCTAATGGACTTACCACCCGAACTTAACTTATTCAATGAAAATTATAATCAGCAGATGATCGTTTTACCAAGATGAAAAATATAATACATTGTTCCACATCAACAAATAGATCAAAAAAACAACCAACCAAAGTGCATCATGATATCTCTATCAACTATCATGAATTTTCATTAGGTGTCAAATGGTTAGATGATTTTCTTTTCTTTATCAAATTCATAAAAGGCTTAATCAATCATCGGGGTTGACCCATTTTTATTGCGCAGTAAAATCGCTTTAATATGGTCGTTTTCACGTTTACCCCATGCTTTGTTATGGCGTGCTTCTAATGCTTATTTTTCTCTTCTGTGAGTTCGTTTTGTTTCATGCTGCTATCATGAACTCGTTTTTGATAAAACTAAGCATTTTCACTGTTCACCAGCATAACTAATATTCGAGCAAGCTAAAATAAGTTCAATTAAGCTTGATTTAAAACGAGCATTAAGGTGTTAATTTTGCTATAAACAGTGTAGCTTTATTAATCACTTTGAAAGAGGTTACTATGGACACCTATCAAAACATCCTCGTCGTTATTGATCCTACAACCGATGAGCAAAAAGCGCTCAACAGAGCAATTGAGCTTGCTGCAAAGATAAAGACTTATGCCCCTGAACAGCAAATAACTATCACCGCTTTTTTTAGTATCTTTGATTTTTCTTATGAGATGACGACTATATTATCCAGTAGTGAACGCAATAGCATGAGCCAAATGGTCGTAGAAGAAAAGCAGCATTGGTTAAATGACCTCATCTCTGCAACCAATAGCCCTATAAAAATCGAAAGTAAAGTTGTGTGGCATAACCGCCCTTTTGAAGCCATTATCAAGCATGTCATTGAGCATCAATGTGATTTAGTAATAAAAGGTACTCATCAACATAGTAAATTAAAATCTGTGGTTTTCACGCCAACCGATTGGCACATTTTGAGAAAGTGCCCTTGTCCGGTATTACTTGTTAAAGAGCACGAATGGCCTCAACAGGGCAATGTATTAGCAGCACTCAACATCGGCAGTGACGAAGATGAACATATCTCTTTAAATAACTCGGTGACTAAACAAGCCAAAGTCATCGCTCAGTTAATATCAGCCAATGTGCATTTAGTTAACTCTTACCCTGGTACACCGGTTAATATTGCTATTGAAATCCCCGAGTTTGATGCAAGCGAATATAACAACGCCATGAAAATACATCACAACAAAGCAATGAAAAAGCATGCTAAAAGCTTTGACATTCCGCTCAGTAATACCCATGTTCTAGAGGGGTTACCCGAAACAATTATTGAGCAAACGGCCTTAAAAATTGATGCAGAATTGGTTGTTTTAGGTACCGTAGGACGTACAGGTATTTCAGCCGCGCTCATTGGCAATACTGCCGAGCATGTTATTGACCTATTAGATTGTGACGTTTTGGCGTTAAAACCAGAAGGTTATATATCACCCCTTGCTCACTAGCTATACCCGTTAACTTTACCAAGAGTAATCCGCATAAGAAAGCGAGCGCTTAGCAAAAACATAACATGCCTATGCACTTGGCTTAGTATCGTCATCCCCGTGGTGTTTTAATCGGAGATCCAGTCTCTAAAGCGCAATGGGTCTTCGATAAGAGACTTCGAAGATGACGCTGACAAAGCGTTCCTGAGTAAACGACATAGGCGTGAAACATAAAGGCTTGGAGATAGTCATACCTTGATTGAAGCCACCTCTAATTCCCACGAAATCAAGGTACCTTTCAAACATTAGCTCAAATACTAGAGCAAGCTAGCACCCTGTAAGGCAGATAACTTGCACCAACCTAGCTTGTCATAAACCTCGCAGTAATATAACTACCCTTCAATTTTATACCTAGCCGCTCGGTGGAATTGGTATTACGGGCTTCACATCTTGATACATTCTCGGTATATACTTCACTTAAAAACCTCGCTAACCTACTGAATTAGCCTTATGAGAATAAGCCTCTATACTAAATATATAAAAGTAGTCGCTAGCAAAACACTTAATAAAGCAAAATCTAGCTAAATTTTTATTTAACGCAATGCTCCTCATTTTACTTAAAGAACTAGTATCATGCATTCAATAATACCACTCTCATTATATTTTTTTTTACTTGCACTTGCCTTTAACGCCCAAGCCAACGCCCAAGCCCCCCCCAAAAAAGATGTTAACAATAATGAAGCGCTTAAATCACGACAAGAACGCTTAGAAAATTGTTTATTTAATACCATTAAGAGTGCGGATAAAATGGCAACTTTTGCAGGGATAGAAGCACAATGCGTGAAGAAAATTGCGCACAGTGTTCTCAATGAAGATAACGACAAAGATTTTGAGTTAGGTGCCATAGCTCATCGATTAATAAGAGAAGGAAGAACCGCTGATAACCCTTATGTATTAACACCTCACAAAATGAACTACCTCATACCTTTATCGATAGTTAATGAAATAAATAGAAATGCCTATCAGGAAATTTCAACATGGTCCGAAGACTATAAAAATGTCGAAGCAAAGTTTCAAATAAGCCTAAAAATCCCCTTACTAACAGGGCACCTATTTAATGACGCTGACCAACTTTTTTTTGGCTTTACGCTACAATCATGGTGGCAAATTTACGCAGGGGATATTTCTAGGCCTGTTAGAGAAACAAATTATCAGCCTGAATTTTTCTATTTAACACCGATTAATTACCATCCTTTTGGGGGTAATTCAGTATTAGTGATTGGCCTTGAGCATCAATCGAATGGTCATTCACAGTTACTATCAAGAGGTTGGAATCGTGTTTATGTTAATTACCTCTTTGAAAAGCGTAATTTCGCTTTCTCTTTTCGCCCATGGTTTAGAATTCCTGAACATGAAAAGTCTTCACCTATCAGTGGTGATGGCGATGATAATCCAGATATCCTTGACTACATGGGGCACTTTGAAGTCGCTATGGTTTACAAATACAATGGGGATTTTGAATTTTCTGTTCGAGGAAGAAATAACTTTGCCTCACACAAAGGCTTTGTTGAATTTGGTGCAACCTTCCCTCTCTGGGGAAAACTAATGGGCTATACACAATTCAGCAGTGGTTATGGTGAGAGTTTAATTGATTATAACGTTAGCCAAAACCGTTTTGGTCTCGGTATTGCGCTGACCAATATACTGTAATACAGTGAAGTTTCCGTGGTGAACGGCATTCATTAACTTTCATTATTTGATGTTAACGTTTATCCCTCCTCTTGAATTCAAGTCTTAAGTTGAGTGTGTTGCAAAAATATTCTTATAGGCGGCATTATCAAGACACTCTACTTAAAAACCATAATAAACTTGCGTTAAATCAAGGCAGTTACCCATTTATTTTTATACTATAACCTAATGCTAATCAAACTATTTTTATGAATAATAAGCTCTTCTTTTTTTTAAAAGCCCTCTTAGGTAGTTGTAAAGACTTACTACCCATTGTTATCGTTATAGCCTTTTTTCAATTTATTGTTTTGCAACAACCTATGCCTAATGTTGGCGATATTTTAGTTGGCCTAGTATTAGTCGTACTAGGGTTAACGTTCTTCATTTTTGGTTTAGAAATGAGTTTGTTTCCCATTGGTGAGTCGATGGCAAAAGCATTCGCTAAAAAAGGCAGCATTAGTTGGTTACTCACTTTCGCTTTTTGTTTAGGTTTTTGTACTACGATAGCAGAGCCCTCATTAATTGCCGTAGCAAAAGAAGCCGCTAATGTAGCCGCTTCTGGTGGCATTATCAGCAACACATTAGAATCACAACTGTCCTATGCCAATGGATTACGTTTTACCGTCGCCTTTGCTGTTGGCTTCGCTATTGTTGTCGGTGTATTACGCATCATTCGTGGCTGGCCTATACAATACTTAATTATTGGGGGTTATGTTATTGTTGTACTAATGACGCTCATTTCTCCGAGTTGGATTATTGGTATTGCCTATGATTCTGGCGGTGTCACTACATCAACGATTACTGTTCCCTTAGTCACCGCATTAGGGGTAGGTTTAGCCTCATCAATAAGAGGAAGAAGTCCAATGACCGATGGCTTTGGTTTGATTGCTTTTGCTTCATTAACCCCCATAATTTTTGTGATGATTTACGGCATGGTGATCAGTTAATGGATTTATTCTTTGACTTTTTAGCGACCTTAAAAAATACGGTGATTGATATACTGCCTATTCTGTCGATAATCCTGGGGTTTCAGCTGTTAGTTATTCGTAAACCAATCCCTCATATCAAGCAAATGGGTTTCGGTTTTCTCTATGTACTTATTGGCTTAACATTATTCTTATTGGGTTTAGAAAAAGCCTTATTTCCACTAGGAAAAATGATGGCTGCACAATTAACCGCACCCGATTTTATTTATACTGGGGGGCAAGCTTTAACAAGCGTTCATTGGTTAGATTATAAATGGGTCTATATTTTTGCCGCCGCAATCGGTTTTAGTACAACAATCGCAGAGCCTTCACTTATTGCCGTAGCTATTAAAGCAGAAGAAATTTCTGGGGGGGCTATTAATTCAACCAGCCTGCGAATTTCAGTCGCCATTGGCGCGGCTGTTGGTATAGCCTTAGGCAGTTTCCGTATTGTTGTTGGTCACCCGCTTCATTATTATATTATTGCCGGTTATATCATAGTGGTCATTCAAACGTTTTATTGTCCTAAATTAATTGTGCCTTTGGCCTATGACTCTGGGGGGGTAACCACATCAACAGTAACCGTCCCCTTAGTTGCAGCGCTAGGTTTAGGCCTAGCTAGCACCATACCCGGACGCAGCCCTTTAATCGATGGCTTTGGTTTAATCGCTTTCGCCTGTTTATTCCCTATAATTTCAGTAATGGCCTATGCTCAACTGACTGAAATTAAAACAAGAAGATCAAAGAATAAATTAGAAAAAAAACGTAAGTTAGATAACAAACAAAACCCATCAGATTAACTAATTCATTGGGTTTAACAAGGCTCTTTAACCGAGTCCAATACAGGTAAAATAAATAGGTGAACACATGCAATTCAAATTAATCGTTGCCTTTGTTGATGACACAGTAACAGACGACGTTATGAAAGGTGCAAGAATGGCTGGTGCTACTGGCGCCACGATAATAAATAATGCCAGAGGCGAAGGTATAAAGCGCCAACATACTTTTTTTGGTATGCAACTTGATGTGCAAAGAGATGTATTACTGTTTGTTGTTGAAGAACATTTATCAAGGAAAGTACTTGAGCGAATTAGTCAAATAGCCCAGTTTGATGAAAACCCTGGCAAAGGTATTGCTATTCAATTAAATGTCGAAGATGCCGTAGGCGTAGCTCATCAGGTAGAGCGCTTGAAAGGTAAAATAGAGGAAGAGCTATGAATAATAAGTTAGTACACGTTAGAGCAGTTATGACCACTAAAAATTATCACTTTGCTGATGGTATGATGACAGTAACTGACGGCATTAAATTAGCCAAAGAGCACAACGTTAACGCCTTAATTATTAATAAACGTAACGAATACGATGAATACGGTTTAGTCATGCTGTCTGATATTGCCAAGCAAGTACTAGCAAAAAACCGTTCACCTGATCGCGTAAATTTATATGAAATAATGGCAAAACCACTCATTTGTGTGCTACCCGACATGGACGTAAGGTATTGCGCGCGATTATTTGAACGCTTTAGTATTCATCTTGCGCCTGTGATTGAAAACAGGGAAATGATTGGTATGGTTGATTATACTAATATGGTATTAAGCCAGACTGAGTAGGCACATCAAGCCGAAAGATAACTGATAGCAAGTTCAGTAAATTATTACTACTTTTGTGGGTTAACTATATCATGGCTACGTTGCTCTCAATTCTAATAGCAAGCGATTACTTGGCGACTGCAGCTCTGCGTTGCCCTAACGGTCTACATCCCTGTAGAAATCAATCGTTTCCCTTGCCCTGAGCTATTTCCCTACGCACAACAAGATCACTTATTTATTTGGTGTGGTATAAAGCTAGCCATTTAACAATGCTACGATAAATCAATCAAACAAGCTTTATCTAAATCGCCCTCTTCTAATGCAGAAATATTATTTAAAGTCACTTCTGAGATCCCATCTAATGCTTCTCGGGTGAAAAATGCCTGATGCCCTGTTATCACCACATTTGAAAAAGTTAATAATCGAGCAAAAACATCATCTTGAAGCACCGCATTGGAGTTATCCTCAAAAAACAGGTCGGTTTCTTCTTCATAAACATCTAAGCCAAGGTAGCCAACTTGTTCAGTTTTCAAACCATTGATTACCGCAATGGTATCAACTAATCCACCACGACTGGTATTGATTATCATCACCCCTTTCTTCATTTTACTAATCGATTCAGCATTAATAAGATGTTTAGTGTCCGTATTAAGTGGGCAATGCAAAGAAATCACATGTGATTCGCTATAAAGTTCATCTAAGGTTTTATAGTTAACGCCAAGTGCTTTAACTTCATCATTTGGATAGGGGTCGTAAGCAATAACGTTACAACCAAAACCTTGCATAATTTTAATTAAACAAATGCCAATTCTACCCGTACCGATAACTCCGACTGTTTTACTGTGCATGTCGAAGCCGAGTAAACCATCCAGTAAATAATAATGATCACGAACACGTGAAAAAGCCCGGTGAATATGTCGGTTTAAGTTCATAATCAAGGCAACCGCATGTTCAGCAACAGCATAAGGGGAGTAGTTAGGGACTCGCACTACCTTAATATTATGCTTTGCACAAGCGGATAGATCGACATTATTATAACCCGCACAGCGCATGACAATATATTTCACTCCAAAATGGGTTAACTTTTCAATACACTCGGCAGTCAGCTGATCATTTACAAAACAGCAAACAGCCTCATATCCCTGTGCTAATGTCGCGGTTAGAGGCGTTAAACGTACAGGTAAATAAATAAATTGATGCTTGTTTTTATTAATTTGTTCTAAGTTTTCTTGGTCGTATGGTTTGCTACTAAATACAGCAACTTTCATCTTACATCCTCTTGATGCTTTAACATCGGTGTTGAGCTGACTATGTCGTTTACGTTCAAATGGCCATGAATTTCACATAAAATAACACTTTGTTTTTGATGCCGTTAGGCTATCACGTAAATTTTGTCAAAGCAGTTATATCTCTGGTAATTTTACTACAAAGAGGGTTCATATCAAGAGAAACTCCCGCAAAGTAAAATTAAGAGATTTACTGAGCAGAGGTATTATGAACACCTGCTTTTTTCTTACTCTGATCCCGCTCACCTATTCACTGGTGTTTTTTATCAGTGACGATTTCCATATATAAAATAATGCCGGTAAAACAAGTAGCGTTAAAATAACTGCACTCATCATGCCCCCTACCATAGGGGCAGCAATGCGACTCATCACTTCTGATCCCGTACCTGTGCCATATAAAATAGGTAATAAACCCGCAATAATCGCCGTTGCAGTCATCATAACGGGACGAACACGCATACCCGCGCCATGCAAGACAGCGTTAAAAACATCCGCTTTAGTGGTCGCGATGTCTTTTAAGTTATGTTCTTTAAGCATTGCTTGGTAGGCTTGATTCAGATAAACCAACATGATAACTCCAATTTCTACCGCAACGCCCGCGAGGGCAATAAAACCGACACCAACGGCGACTGAAAAGTTATATCCTTCAAGGTACATTAACCAGATACTGCCCACCATAGCCAGCGGTAAAGTGCCCATAATCATGGCAACTTCAATCACATTACGGAAATTTAGATAGAGCAAAATAACAATAATAAATAAGGTCAATGGCACAACATACATTAATTTGGCTTTGGCACGTTGCATATATTCATATTGACCTGCCCAAGCAATAGAATAGCCCGCAGGAAGTTTAAGCGTGTCACTCACCACTTTTTGCGCATTTTCAACATAGGTCCCCACATCAACGCCTTCAATATCAATAAATACCCAACCGTTTAACCGAGCATTTTCTGACTTGATACCTGGAGGGCCATCTTCAATAAAGACATTAGCAACATCCCCTAATGAAATGCGTTGTCCATTAGGGGTGACTATGGGTAATAAAGACAATTGTTCGGGTGAGTCACGATAATCTTGAGGATAACGTAAATTCACGGGATAACGCTCTAAACCTTCAACCGTTTTCGTCACATTCATACCACCAATGGCGGTAGCAACCACTTGTTGGATCTCAGCAATATTTAACCCATAACGAGCGGCCTTGGCACGTTGAATATCAACTTTAACATAACGCCCGCCAGCAACACGCTCCGCATAGACGGATGCGGTGCCTGGAACATCGGCTAATATGTCTTCTATTTGCTTGCCTATTTCTTGAATAACGGGCAATTCTGCTCCCGCTATTTTAATGCCAACAGGCGTTTTTATGCCCGTAGCTAACATGTCAATACGGGTTTTAATAGGCATAACCCAAGCGTTTGTTACCCCTGGCAGTTTGACTAGGGCATCCAATTCTTTTTTCAAACTTTCCGTAGTTACTCCCTCACGCCACTCGTCTTGTGGCTTCAATTGGATAAACGTTTCAATCATAGTCAGCGGTGCTGGATCTGTTGCTGTTTCAGCGCGACCCACTTTACCAAAAACGGTTTTAACCTCGGGTAGCGTTTTAATTAACTTATCGGTTTGTTGCAGTAACTGCCTTGCCTGCCCAATTGAAATACCGGGATAGGTGGTTGGCATATACATTAAGTCACCTTCATCAAGTGGCGGAATAAATTCACTGCCTATTTTATCAAGGGGATAAACACCAATACCTAACACGATTAACGCAGCCAACAGTGTCACTTTAGGAAAACTTAACGCGGCTCTTAGAGCGGGGAAATAAAGAAAAGTTAAGAGCCTATTGACTGGGTTTTTATGCTCAGGCAGTATTTTTCCTCGAATAAAGTACCCCATAAGCACAGGAACTAAAGTTATCGCCAGTGCAGCAGAAGCGGCCATTGCATAAGTTTTAGTAAAAGCCAAGGGCGAGAACATACGTCCCTCCTGAGCTTCAAGTGTAAATACCGGTACAAAGCTAACGGTTATAATCAACAAGCTAAAGAACAACGCTGGACCGACTTCACAAGCGGACTCGCTGACTATTTTCCATCGATTCTCATTCGTTAACGGGGTTCGCTCCATATGCTTATGCATATTTTCTATCATCACAATAGCGCCATCAATCATGGCACCAATCGCAATGGCAATACCGCCAAGAGACATGATGTTGGCATTGAGACCTTGCATATGCATAACAATAAATGCTGTTAAAATCCCCACCGGTAAACTAATGATAGCGACTAAAGATGAACGGACATGAAATAAGAAAATGATACACACTAAGGCGACAACACCAAACTCTTCCAATAACTTAAAGGTCAAGTTATCAACCGCTCGCTCGATTAAGGCAGAACGGTCATAAACGGTGACTATTTCCACGCCCTCGGGTAAGCCTTTTTTAAGTTGCTCAAGCTTTTCTTTTACCGCGGCTATGACTTGCTGAGCATTTTCGCCGAAACGCATCACCACAATACCACCAACAACCTCACCTTCACCGTCTAGTTCAGCGATACCACGTCGCATTTGTGGGCCAGTGCCTATATCAGCAACATCTTTTAATAATAACGGCGTACCATTTTCATTAACGCCTAAGGGGATGTTTTCTAAATCTTCGACACTCTTTATATAGCCCGTCGCTCGTACCATATATTCGGCTTCAGCCATTTCTATTACTGACGCGCCTATTTCTTGGTTCCCTTGTTTAATGGCCGTTTGAATAAGTGAAAGTGGTATGCCAAAGGCCCGTAATTTATCGGGATTAACCCTGACTTGGTATTGTTTGACCATACCACCAAGAACGCTAACTTCTGATACACCCGGTACCGTTTGCAATTCAAACTTTAAGAACCAATCTTGTATACTACGAAGTTGACTTAAATCATGCTGCCCCGTTTTATCCGTTAAGGCATATAAATAAACCCAACCTACTCCAGTCGCATCAGGACCTAGCTGAGGTCGAGCGTCACTGGGTAAATTGGGCGCTACCTGACTTAAATACTCAAGTACGCGTGAACGCGCCCAATACAAATCAGTATCTTCATCAAAAATAACATAAACATAAGAGTCACCAAAGAAGGAATAACCCCGTACGGTAACCGAGCCGGGGACTGACAACATAGCCGTGGTCAATGGATAAGTCACTTGATCTTCAACCACTTGCGGCGCTTGACCCGGATAGCTCGTTTTGATAATAACTTGCACATCTGACAAATCTGGTAGCGCATCAATTGGGGTTTTGCTAACAGAGTATAAACCTATGCAAACCAGTAAAAATGTTGCTAATAGCACGAAGAAACGATTGCCAATAGACCATCGGATAATAGCAGTGATCATAATAGTTAAACTCCTAGTCTAATGGTTTGAATGATCAACAACAGGCTCTTCGCTTACCGATTGTTCACTCGAAATTAAGGGCGCTATTTCAACAATAATAAAATTTCCCGCTCGAATTTCAAAAGTGAATTTAACCTCCATGCCTTGGCTAAACCCTTCTAAACTGACTCCGTTAGCCGTAATAAAATCGACTATTCCCGCAGGTCTTCCCCACTTTTCAATAGCCGAGCGACTGATATTGATCATGCCATGGCTAATCATGAGTGCGTTTATGGTGCCCGTCACTGTTGCAGATAATGTTGCTGAAGACGTAGCAGAGTTATCGTCTGTGCCTTGGTTTATCTCCATAGCACTCATGTCCCTATCACGCATAGCACTACCCTCTGGCACATGAATGTTACTTACCTGATAATCACCCTTTGACGCTTTAGTCACTTCAACAGCTAAGCGAAGTCCTACTTTGAGTTGTGAAAAATCAACCGCATCGGTGGCAATAAAGTCCATGGTCATTTCAGGCCAATCCCATTCAGGGATTGCCTCATGTGTTAACGTCAACATTTTATGATCGGCCATCAAACTTTGTACTTGTGCCGACACCCATACAACCGTTGGTGTTGCTTTATCATTAGTCGTGTCATTATGATTCATACGTTTAAAATCTGATGATTTACTCGACTCTGAATCCAATAAAAATTGCGCTGAGGTGACAATTTTTTCACCGTCACTAAGACCGGAAAGTATCTCAACACTTTCACTATCAAAGCGTCCAACCGTTACCGCTATAGACTTAAAGCGACCTTCACCTAACGCTAAAACAACCCGATCTTGGCTACCGGTTCGAATAAGTGCTTCTTTAGGGATCAGTAAAGCACGTTTATCACCCGTAGTATGAATAGCAATTTGCGCAAACATATTTGGCTTAAATTCACCCTTGTCATTATTAAAACGTATACGCACTTTCACCGTACGTGTTTTAGCATCCAATGTTGGGTAAATATAATCCACTTGCCCTTGCCACGTTTTACCCGGTAAATAATCAAGAGTCATTGTTATGGGTGTACCATTTTTTACTTGCCCCGCTTGTCGCTCAAAAACTTCTGCTTCAACCCAAACTTGTGACAAGTCACCAATAGACATTAATGTTGAGCCGGGTTTAACGAAGAAACCCTCGCGTATTTTTAAGTTTTCAACCACCCCTTTTTGTGGGGCATAAAAAGTAATCTGTTGTTGAACTTTTTTGGTCTTCTGCAATTGAGTAATCGCATACTTAGGCAGCTGTAGCGCCTTTAGACGGTTTTGAGCGGCACTAATTAAACGACTATTTTTTCGGTCTAACGCCAGTAATAATTCTTCTTGGGCATTCACCAACTCTGGCGAGTAAATATCATATAGCGGCTGACCCTTCTCAACGGGATCTCCTATCGCCTTAACATAAAGTTTTTCAATCCACCCTTGCACTCTAGGGTGAATATGAACCAACTTATCTTCATCATAAGTGACATAACCAACCGTGTTAATTTGTGTCTGTAGTGATTTGTAGCCCACCATGGCAGTTCTAACGCCCAAGTTATTGACAACATCCGGTGAAATCCTAATAGTTCCAGGCCCTTCATCAGGTCCTTTACCACCATCCTCATAAACAGCGACTAAATCCATCCCCATAGGCGACTTACCTGGCTCGTCACGTCGATAATTTGCATCCATAGGAGCAACCCAATACAGCGGTTTTTTTTCTACTGATGCTGTGGCTTGTTCACTTCCCGAGGTGATAAACACTTTGTAGATCCCAAAGGAGAGTATGCCACCGATAATCATACCCACTATGATGGGCTTACTCTTTGTTAATAAGGTGTTGGCACTCATTATCTCTCTCCCGAAATAGCAACATATTGGCCACTACTGGCAAAATTTAGTTTATTTATCCTCTTGGCAGCCTTGCTATTGTCACTCATGCTACGAAGAAAAAGATAATTTAGTTCAAGCAGTATTTTTTGCTCTTCAACGTCGATAGTCAGTTCATCAATCTCAGCATTCAACACGGCAATGCGAGCGCGAACGACTTCAGAAAAATCGCCATCATCATGGGTATATGCCGTTAAAGAGGCTTCAGCTTGATCATGAATTTGCGGCAACAGTTTTGTTTTATACCGATTTTGTCTGTCATTTAGACGTAATAGTCTTCCCTTGGCACTGGAAAACGAGCCGAGCAACTGTCTAAGCAATAACAACTTTTCTGTTTTTACCGCTTCACTTTGGGAAATAGCCGACTGCACTTCTTTATCCTGTCGATTGTTAGTAAAAATCGGTAGATCAAACGTTATGCCCGCAGAAAACAAATCGGCTCGGCTGTTGTCCATCGGATCATCCCCACGGTAACCATAACTCGCACTAACACTCCATTCTGGTTTATATTTTTGTTGCGCTAACTTTATACCCGTTTTAATTGCACTCACTTTTTTATCAACCGCAATAACAGCCGGGTGACGGGTAAAATAGTGAACCAATTCTGCCGACTTAAGCCAATGCTTTTGATAAATAAAATTAGCATTAAGCAGCTCAATTTGTGGTATCTGCGGACTGAGTACAATGTTATGTGCAGAGAAGTTCATTAAAAAATCTAGTCTTTGTGATGACTTACTTTCTGTTGAAAACGTTGTCAACCATTGAGATAACAGACCTGCATAGCTATTTTTCTGTTGTGCTAATCTATCTAGTCGATCTTCTAAGCGGGTAAGCTCTAATTGTGCCCTAACGATATCTTGCTGACGCGTTCTGCCTAAGGCTGAAGAGTAACTGGCTTCGGCAACATCCACTAATTGTCCAAACAACGAGCGGTTCTTTTTAATTAAGGCAATACTCTGTTGCACACGAAAAGCATCTAACCATAAGCTACCCACAATAACAGCCACTTTTGCTTTTCGGTCTTCTCGCTGATAAGGAAACGCTTCACTTTGAATCCTAAGCTGTTGGCTTTTAATCTCTAAGGTATCTCCACGCGGAAACATTTGTGAAATACCAATTTTCGCTTGTGTCATGCCCTCCTGACCAAAATCAAAACCATCCGTGGGTAAATTTGCTAAACCTAAGGTAATTTTAGGATCTGGCAATGTGCTCACTGCCATACTCATTGACTCCATAGCCCTTTGTCGATGAAAATTTCCGGTTAACCAAGGATCATTTATCTGCGCTAACGTTATTGCCTTTTCGAGGCTGAGTGGTTTATCAACACTCGACATTGGCATTTCATTGGCGACGACTGCAAAGCACAAAAAGGTTAAAAGACTTACACCGCATTTAAAGAGAACTTTACTGTTTTCTTTTTTCTGCAACATTAAAATTGTTCCTTATATGATTGTACCCTTGCATACGTTTCATGGCTGCCATCAGCTTTCAACAGTAACACTTGGTAAGGTTGAAACTTATCGCCAATTTCCATGCCTGGAGAGCCTACCGGCATTGCTGGCACAGACAAGCCTAAGACACCATTAGGATGTGATTCGGTTAAAAATTGTTGAATGAATTTTGCGGGTATATGCCCTTCAAAAACAAAACCTGCTGTTGAGATTGCTGTATGGCAAGAACGATAGCGAGGAGCAATACCTTTTCTCTCTTTGATAATAGACATATTGCTACTGTTATGGACTTTGGATTGAAAGCCACTTTCATTGAGGTGACTGATCCAGTGCTTACAACAGCCACAGCTAATACTTTTATAAACGTCTAAAACAATAGCTTGTGCCTGCTCACTTTGCGTTTCAGGTTTTACCGCCTCATGGTCAGAACAACTCGTAATTAACATCATTGTCGCTACCGCAGCTAAGGTATTTAATAGTGATTTTTTTGAAAACATGACCCCTCCAAAGGGATATTATTTATTTTAATAGGTGTTTTTGATGCTATTTAGCCATTGGGTTTCAATAAACTTAAACATCAAGTAAATCTAATACAGTGTGTATAATCTCAAGGAAATAACTAAATGAGCCAGATTTCGGACGCACTTATCCTGTATTTAGCCTAGTATTGGAGGTCTATAGAGGGAAGTTAGTTGTTGGCTTTGTGCCAAATTAGTAGGGGAATTTATTTTAACAGAAAAAATTATTATAGGCTTATTGCTTTCATCGTCAATTAACACTACAGCAGTCATACAACCACTAGCAAAGCAATCACACGCTTTAACACAACACTCTTCAGATGAAGTTTCTGAGTCATCATCGCTTGGAACACTCGCCATCTGATAACTCGCATGAGCCATCTTAGACATATCATGTGCTTGATTAACACAACACTCTTTAGATGGCCTTTCTGAGCCACCATCGCTTGAATCACTCACCATTTGATAACTCGCATGAGCTATCTTAGACATATCATGTACTTGCTCCTGTGCATTCATTCCCGCCATACTCATCATACGATAAGACAAAATAGTGGACGCCATTGCCTGACCGACAAAGGTCAAACAGACTAGCAATACCATTAATTTTTTAGGGAAATTGAGAGACACAAAAAATCACAACGTTATAATAATTCTATTTTATGATACCTATAACTTTTTTTTATTCAAGAATTATCTTAAGTAATATGTGCACTTAAGGAGAGAAATTATAATTTTCTCCTTAAGAAATCACACAGAATTAGACTATGGGTTTTAAAAACAAAAGAGCGTCTATCACTATAAAACCACCAAAATAGACATTTTAATAACCTGATACCAATTCCACTAGCCTATTATTACGTGAGCTTATTTAATGAAGATGTTTATTGAGCCTTCAGCGGTTTTCTTACATGGCGATTTCGTCGACTTTAGCAAGGCAATAAATGGTCTTATTGCACTGGTAAAAGATGAGCTAAATCGAGGGCGGGCAAGGTTGATGTGGTATTAAACTTAATCGGTAAACTCTATGGGTTAGAGCAGCGCATTAAAGAAAAATCGGGTGAAGATAAGTTCAACATCCGGCTGTCACACGCTAAGCCAATCGTAAAAGAACTACACCACTGGTTGATAAAGCACAAAGATAAAATCCCGCCTAAAAGCAAGTTGGGTAAGGCAATAAGCTACAGTTTAAATCAGTTTGATAAATTCCAACGCTATCTTGAAGATGGCAGACTATCGATTGATAACAATCGAGCAGAGCGGACAATAAAATCGTTTGTGATCGGGCGCAAGGCATGGCTGTTTTCAAATACCTGCAATGGCACTCATGCGAGTGCTATTCTCGATAGTCTTGTTGAAACGGCTAAGGCTAATGGCTTAATCGTGCATGACTATATATCACAGCGCTTGCAACATATTGCCGAGCAACCAAACAACTTTAAACCGCTGTTACCATGGAATATTGAGCGCGGCTAGGTGCCGATCCTCATACGCTTACAACGTTAGTGATGTAAGCGCCCTTTGGTAACAGATGGGCGCCATGATAACGGCACAAAATTTGATTGCTGTAGCATAACACGCTCTACACAACCTCTGCTTGTTCTCATGTCGCCCATATTATATTTCACTAAGTTTCTTTATTAAAGACTTAGTCTTAGCTTATTGTCATTGACAATTTTATCACCAATACCACTGACTTTCGTTAGCTCATTTATCGATTTAAAATCTCCAAACTTTTGACGATAAAGCACAATCGCCTGTGCTTTAGTTTGTCCAATGCCCTTTAAAGTAGCTAATTGTTCAGGTGTAGATTTATTTAAATTAACCACTTTATGCTTAGCGGCCTCGACTTGAATATGTGGAGTAACACTCACGTCTTTTGCATGAACTAAAGGCGAGTTAGCCAATAATAGTATACCGAGTGTCATGCCAGAAAGTCTTATAGCAGAAAATGCTTTCTTAAAGTGTCTTGACTGATTATTCATTCTTTAATTCCTTGTAAAGTTGTTCATAAAAAAAGTAACCGCCAAGCGAGTCTATAAAAAAAGCACAACGGAACGGTCAATACTAGGTTTAGACGGCTAGTTCACTTTTGTCAAAACACGCCAAACAATAATGACAACTAATCACTCTGCCACATGAGCCTCAGTTGCTATATCCATCAAACTTCAAGATGCTTCATAAGGAGGTAATTTTTAAAGTAGTCCAAAGCTTTATCATAAAACCAATTCTTTAAACCAATTCTTTAAACCAATGAGTGCTGGACAATCTTACTAGGGGCTTCGACCAGTGAACACTATTCAAGGCTCTATATTTTTCGCAGGCATGAATTATTTCGATACTTCCGCTTAACAATCCTCAGTCTCAATGGTAATTATCGGTTTTTCACCTATCGCTTGTGGCTGCTGGTAAGTTACATAGCAACTCCAAGTATCATTATCTTTATGCTCAATATAAACTGTACTTATATTGTCTTTTGTAATTAGTCTTATATCCCAATCATCTACATTTAATCCAGCCGCTTCCCTTAAATTTAGAAAGTTTTTGGAAGTGAGCCCCATAATAGGGTACCCGTATGAAATCTCTATGCCATCGACGGTATAACCTGAAAGTTGATTTTCATCAACACTGAATTTTTGCATACTATCAATAACCGCTTTCGAATAGGTTAGTGTCGAAGCGCTTTCAAGCGCCCCCTTCACTCCCTCCAACGTGGATGCACGAGCATCACCCTGTAAGTTTATAAATTTTGGTAGTGCGGTAACCGCTAAAATAGCCAGAATAATAATAACGACAACTAATTCAATTAAAGTAAAACCTTCATGCTTTTTCATATACAACTCAATATATCAATGATATCAATATAATACATTATACCTTACGAGCAATGAAAAGCATTAAAAAGTCCCCTCAGCAATTTACCCTTGGCCTAAAGCAGATCAAATCAACCTATTTCTCACTGCATTAAATATAGAAATCACCCGCTATCAATTGGAAGGAACACGGCTAGCGCATTTTAATCGCTGATAATGCTCCTTTTAAGCGTTAGGATATAATAGGTCGTACTCTCGTGTATCACGGCACTTTTTATGACCTGATCCTACATTAAATTTCAACTGTATTTTTCATTGCGAAGCCTTTTCAAACATCACCCGTATATAAAAACAAAATTTAAAGAAAAATTCGTTAAAACGGCACGGGTGACCTTAAAACATAAAGCGAATAGTAAAACAAAACACGTATCTACTAGCGCTTTGTGCCTAGCTTAATTAGAATAGCGAGCATTAATATTATTTTAACTG
>JBAHZW010000126.1:0-29100 GCA_037132835.1 Colwellia sp.
TCCCAAAGGGCGAGTTTAAAAGGCTTATATGCTACGTTATTGATTTTGACAAGGGAATAACCATTCTCTTCAATCAATGCCTTGCCTCTAAGCCTTTTAAATCTCGCTGAGTGGGAAGAAACTTAGTGAAATTGGTATAACTTGCGTATAATCAACATTAGTTAAATATAAATCAGATGAGAGAATACCTTGAGCAGAAATAAAGTATTACAGCCCGATTTTAAATTATCTTTTTTATTACCAAAATACTGGCTAACTTGGCTAGGGGTCATTATCCTTTATAGTATTTCTTGGCTGCCTTTTAAATTGCAGCTAGCGATGGGACGAACGTTAGGCCGTTTAATTTTTAAAGTCGCGTCACAACGTAAGCATATTGCTTTAACCAATTTGAAATTATGTTTCCCAGAAAAAAACCAACAAGAATTACACCTTGTGTTAAAGAAAAACTTTGAGAATACTGGTATTGCTTTATTTGAAACAGGCATGGGCTGGTGGTGGCCAAATTGGCGAATATCAAGCAAAGTAAAAGTGATAGGAGCGCAACATATCACAACAGCACAAGCACAAGGTAACGGGGTACTTGTCTTAGGAATGCATAACTTAAGCCTAGAGGTGTGCGCTCGCGGAGCGGGTATTAATAACCCGCTAGTCGTTTTTTATCGACCTCATAACAACCCCTTAATGGAGTTTTTTCAACACCGAGGCAGAGCACGTTCTAATAAATACATGTTAGGGAAGCGGGATGTAAAAGGTTTATTACGTGCACTCAATGATAAAGATGCTTGTGCGTATTTACCCGACCAAGATTACGGGCGCAATAATAGTTTATTCGTGCCTTTTTTTGCCGTAAAAGAAGCGGCAACCACAACAGGCACGCTTATGTTTGCGCGGAAAAAAAACACTAAAACAGTGATGATGATTCCTCGTAGAAATGCCGATGACAGTGGTTATACCGTTGAGGTTTCAGCACCACTCGATAATTTCCCATCGGATAATAAAGAACAAGATTTAATTAAAATAAACCAAGCATTAGAAAAAGCGATCATGGTAGCTCCCGAACAATATATGTGGTTACACCGTCGTTTTAAAACAAGACCCAATAAAAGTGACGTTTCACTATACAAATAAGGCATCGGCTCAGGATAGTGTGCTCTTACATTACCTATTAAGCTACAACCAAGTAACGTCATTATAAATGACAACAACGATTAGGTGCAATAACGCAAGCGTCTATTCTATGGGCTAACCATTACTTTCTATATCCTCAAAGAATAAAATCATAGAATAACGATACTTTAACTATTTTTCTTGTTTAAAGGGGTTGTCATCTCCAATGAAATCCTGCATTTTGTATGGTAACGGGCATAGATAATTTGATTAAAAGTGATTACTTTTAGTAGAATAGATAATATTCACTCGAAATAACTCAACTGTCGATATTTTTTTCAGCACATTGCTGTCTGAAGGGTTGAGCTAAAAGCGCTTTTAGACCGAATGAAATTTAACCGCAAAAGATCAACCAACTCTATAGTAAATTGATGACAACAAAGGTATTAACAAAGCAATGAATTTTTGGTTACGTAGCATTATATTAAGTTTTTTTCTCGCGGTATTGGCTTGGGGGTTTATTATCAACCAAGAATTATTGCTCTCTATTTCAGCCTCTTTTCAAAACAAAGCTGAAATAGAAAGTACCACTCAAGAAAAGACCGTTACTGCGCCTAAGCCAAAGGCTGAGATTAAGAATAAAAGTGAACCCTACCAACAAGGTAGAAAATCGACTAATGCTGCGGCACTTGGTTTATCTAAGTTTTATGCCAACTTGTACGGAGATAGGGCTGGTAATGGACCTAAAATTAGGAATAATATTGTTTATATGTCCTATCCGCCTGGTGATTTAAGTAAAATACTACACGCCAGAGAAATGATTGTTCGTCCTTACACAAAAAACTGGCAAAGCAGAATAGAATCAAGACCCTTTAGGCGCGGCGAAACGTTAAATCAAAAACTAATAGAATATTCAGAAAAAGAAGGCATTCGGTTCATTTGGTGGCTAAACCGTGACTATATTATAAAGGATCCGTTTAGAGTTGAACTGGATATCTTAAAAACTAGCTATCAAGTTGCCAAGTCCATTGAAGGTCATTTTCAGTCTGGCCTTGCTATTTTCTTCTGCTACCGTCAACGTGCTATTGTGGTCATTGAGAAAGGAACTCAGCCATTTTTACATAAAGAGTGTATTCTACTTAAGGGTAAACCCTATGTTAACCGAGTTAATTGATTTTTTGAACCTCTTGGTTAGCTGATAAATTCAACGGGTAATAAATACTTATTCCACAGATCTCGGATAGCATCTAGACCCGAGATACTATCTTTCTTGATTAAGTATCCTGCACTTTGCAGTGCAGCCTGATGACTTAATACTCTCAGTTTTTGATACAGCTGACTCAACAGTTGTTGCTCCGTTTCATCTAATAAACCTAAGATGGCTAATTTTTTAAAGATGCCTAAATTGTCATTAACCCCCATTAATACAGGCTGTTTTTCTGCGTGAGCCAACACAAGATACTGAGCAAGAAACTCAATATCAACTAAACCACCATTCCCTTGTTTAATATCAAAGTCCATGTCAGTGGATTTATCTAGTTGACGACGCATTTTTTCCCGCATATTGCTTATTTCACCGCTAAGGTCGGCGATATTTCTCTCTTTTGATAAGACGGCTTGGCGAATAGCTCTAAATTGTCTTCTTAATGCTCTATTGCCAAAAATACTCCTCGCTCTCACTATCGCTTGGTGCTCCCAAGTCCACGCATCTTCACGCTGATAGAGAGCAAAGGTATTAATATGTATCACGAGCACTCCTGAGTTTCCAGAAGGTCTTAAACGCATATCTAGATCATATAAAATACCGCTGCTCATGCGCGAATTAAATATATGCATAATACGTTGTGCTAATTTCATATAGAACTGACTTGCTGGTATTGATTTACTGCCATCAGCTCTGCCAGTGGTTATTTCATTGACTTCACTTTGATGAACAAACACCAAATCCAAGTCAGAGCCATAACCTAATTCGATACTGCCCATTTTTCCATAAGCGATAACACCAAAGCCCTTCTCTTTTTCACCGTCTAGGCAAGTCACTGGCACACCAAAGCGATCACTCACTTGCTGCCAAGCGAGACTGATGACTTCAGCTACAATCGCTTCAGCCAAAGCAGTTAAGTGATCACTCACTTCAATCACAGGAAATACTTCAGCAATTTCGGCCGCCGCAATACGTAATTGTTGCGCTTGCTTAAACTGACGAAGCGCCTCCATTTGAGCTTCAAGATCCTCTTCTGGAATACGTAACATCCGCTCACGTAATGCGACGGCGTAAGATGAAAGGCTTGGCGGGTTATGTAACAATTGGGGATCAATGAGTTCATCAAGTAAAATGGGGTATGAAGCAATGTAATCAGCCACCCAACTGCTTGCTTCACATAAATGAATAAGCTGCTTGAGTGCACCATCGTTTTCTAATAACAAGTCAAGATAGGCCGTTCTTGTGACTATTTTACTAAAGACTTGTAGTACTCTTGATAAAACGTATTCTGTCTGTTTGTTTTTTTGCAACTTGCACAACAGTAAAATAATTAATTTATCTAAAACCTGTCGCCCCCTATTACCTAAAGTACGTTTATCAATATCCGCTCTAAAATCACGTAATAGATACCATATTTTCTCACTTTGCCTTTTTTTACTTTTACAGGTAAGGACGGTTTGACCTACCTCTTGATCTAACCAAGCAATAGACTCTTCATCACTCCAACGGCTATGCCAAAGAGTTAGCCAGTACTCATCAAGCGCTTGATGATTCGGACCTTGTAAACCAATAAGTGAGTCAAATACTTGATGAACACCATTCATATGTTTGGCTAATAGTCTTAAAAAATCAGGCCAACTATTAATTTCAAGCACCGCTAATAATCGTGCTTGGTCTAGCTCACTCTCTGGTAATGTTTGCGTTTGTTGGTCTGCTATGGCTTGAATAATATTTTCAACACGGCGTAAAAATCGATAGGCGGCGGATAATTTTTGTTTATCCACTTCGTTAATTTCGCCTGATAATACCAGTTGTGGTAAAACCGCTAACAAGTTTCGTTGTTGAAGCTCCTTAACTCGTCCCCCTCTAATCAACTGAAAAACTTGGACAATAAATTCAATTTCACGAATACCGCCAGCGCCTAATTTAATATTATTGACTAATTTTTTACGACGTACTTCTTGTGCAATCATCATTTTCATACGGCGCAAGCTATCAATAACACTAAAATCAATATAACGACGATAAACAAAGGGTTTGAGCAAGTTTGATAGCTGTTCACGGTAGGACGACTTACCAATAACTCTAGCCTTGAGCATGGCATAACGCTCCCAATCTCTGCCATGTTCTTGGTAATAATATTCCATAGCGTTAAAGGTCAGCACCAGTGGACCACTGTCACCAAATGGCCGTAAGCGCATATCGACACGATAAACAAAACCATCACAGGTCACTTGGTGTAATGAAGCAATGAGCTTTTGTGCTAAACGGGTAAAAAATTGTTGATTATCGATACAACGCCGACAACCTATAGTCTCACCTTGCTCGGGGTAAGTAAAAATAAGGTCTATATCAGAAGAAAAGTTTAATTCCTTACCACCAAGTTTACCCATGGCGTATACCAGTAAAACTTGAGCTTCACCTTGATTATTAGTGGGTATTCCCCATTTTTTTTGACAAAAATCAGTCAACCAGTGCAAGCTGGCTAAAATAAGTGCATCGGCTAATGAAGATAAACGTGCTAATGATGTATCTAGGCTGACATTAAAGACTAGATCATCAAGGGCTATTTTAACCATTTGTTGTAAGCGAAATAGTCTAAGTAATCGGTGTAATTGTGCCTCATCAACACAATTTTTGAGCTGTTTATCTAAAAGTAAGGAATAATTTGTGATCGCTTTTTCACTGAAATTAGGTACTTTAAAAAGTTCAACGACAAGTTCAGGTGCTTGTATAGCACTTTTAAAGATGAAATCGCTTAATGTTATTGCTTGTTTAAATGTATTGAGTTCTTCTTTTGTTAACTCACTACAAGTATCAAAATGCTGGTCAATAAATGACTGCCAACTTGTTTTTTGTTGTGTTAAGAGCAGAGGTAAAAAAGGTAATGGCACATTAATTCCTTATGTTTTCTATGGACATAATATAACGTTAATGTTATTAATTGACTCTTATCTGTGATTAGTAAACTCATATTAGTTTACTAATAGATAATATAGCACTCTAAAGGAGATGATGGCAGAAATGCACTTACTTAAAACACCTTTTTCATTGCTCTTGGTCATAGTTACTACGCTTAGTTTATTCGGCTGTGGTGATCCAGTTAAAGAGCAAATAATACAACAACTACCAGTAACTGAACAACGAGTAATTCAGTTAGGGGAAGCCTTAAATAAGGGGGAAGTTCGCAATGCCCGCTTAATCAAACAGTATGCGGATAAAGTCATGGTGAATAAGGCCGATTTAGCCCCCTTGATTAATGAATTTCGTAAAGATGCAACGACTGACGGCCCTATGTACAGAGCGTTATTAGATCGGGTCAATACAGTCAAAGCACAGCCGCAAATGTTTGCATCATCTCAAGCGCGTTATAATGAGTTACTTAATATTTATAAAGCAGCCGATCCAACCCTTTTTTCTGACGCCTTGAGCGATCCACTCAATGTGTTAGCCGATATGTCTGACGGTCAATTGCCTCGCATTAATTCTTTATCAAAATCCCAAAGTCAGCAAGCTAACAATGCTCAAGATTTTGGTACCGGTGAACAATTAATTGGTAATCCAAGTTATGGACACTGGCAAACAGGCAGTAATGGTATGTCATTCTGGGCTTGGTACGGAATGTACTCCATGGTAGGTAATGTATTTGGGCGACGTACTTATTATAATGATTGGAGTAGTCGACGTAATTATAGCTATTACAACGACTACGGCAGAACACGTTACAGCTCACCGAACCAATTAAAGCAACAAACATCCCTTGATGCCCGAACGAAAAAATCCTTTAGCAATCGTGGACAAAAGTTTACTAGCCCGTACAGTAAAAACCGCTCTGGCTCGTCAAGTTTATCTAGCCAAAGTAGAACAGCACAAACAAGTTCTAATCGTTTTCGCTCTAATAATATCAAGAAAAGTAACTATGCCAGTCGATTTAGAAGTAAGACTTCTAGTTTTAGAAACTCAAACACCAATACATCTCGCGGTTTTAGACGCGGGAAATAATGAATAAATAAAGAATAGGAACAGTAAAATTATGAACTCATTCATCGAACTCGTTGGTGTTAGCTTAAATAATGTTAGCCCAGACTTATTGGTTTATTTAGCCATTGATGTTTCCATCGCAATATTACTATTAGGCGCTATGCGCTTTCTTTCGGGGCTAAGTGCTAAGGTAAATAGTACCGAAGAATTAGCCAAAGAAGATAACTTTGCTTTCGGCATTAGTGTTGCGGGTAGTATATTAGCACTCGGTATCGTACTCACAGGAGCTATAACAGGAGATGAAGCAAGTAGCTACGCTATGGAAGCTATTGGTATGCTAGCATACGGTGGTTATGGCTTGATACTTATTAAAATCGGTCGTGTTATCCATGACAAAGTTGCCCTGCACCACTTAGACAAGAATGCACTAATTATCGAGAAAAACCTAACGATTGGTATCATTGATGCTGCCGGTGTTATAGCAACAGCAATAGTTATTCGAGCCGTATTTATCTGGGTTGATGGACTCGATTTAAACACTTTTATCGCCATTACCAGTGGCTTTATCATAGCCCAAACCATGTTAGTTATTGTCACCCGTCTTAGAGAGAAACAATACGCTAAAAACAACCAAGGTGATTCTTTACAAGAAGCGCTTAGCAAGGGGCAGCTTGCGTTAGCCATTCGCTATAGTGGTCAAGCAATCAGCACAGCGTTAGCCGTCACTGCCGCCAGTAATTTTCTAACTTACAGCCCCGAAACGTTGGCTATTAATTTACTCGGCTGGTTAGTCTTTAGTATTGTCATGACTGTACTTGTTTGGTTACTTACCGCCGTAGCTAAACGCATTGTCCTTTGGGGTATTGATTTAGTTGAAGAAGTAGATCAACAACATAATGTTGGTGTGGCCAGTATTGAAATGGCGACCAGCATTGCTATCGCGATGATATTAACGTCACTTATGGCGTAATCGCACTTGATACCCTGAATGTAAATATAAATATAAAAATCACCGCCTTTTTACTGTTAGCATTAGCTAACACGCATTGGTGGTGATTATTTTAAACACGCAATAAAATTTATCTAACCTCCGCTAAGACCACTGATTAATTACTCACATGCCACAAAAAAATGCTCATCTGCTCGACGATATTTTACTTATTCTTACCATGGCAGTGCTTGCTGGTTGTGGTCTTATTTATGAGTACTTGTTATCTCATTACGCAGGTCGTATCTTAGGCGCTATGGAAAGCACTATCTACACCATGATTGGTTTAATGATTGTGTCGATGGGGATAGGAGCGTTTGCGGCGAGAAAAATTCGTTGTGCATACAATGGCTTTGTTTGGCTTGAACTGATTATTGCTCTACTCGGTTGCTCAGCCATTTTAATTATTGGCGGCTTAATTGCGATCACTCAAATATTCCCCCAACTCATTACCGATATGTTTTCCCTTCCACCCGATATGAAGCTAAAAGGAGGACTATTTAAACAGTTAAGTTGGCTTGCTTTTAATAGTCCCTACTTCTTTGGAGCCGTTTTAGGTTTTTTTATTGGTATGGAAATTCCGCTCATAGCACGTATACGAGAACAAGTTCATCAGCAACATCTCGCTAATAATCTAGGCACTATATATGGCGCTGATTATGTTGGTGCAGGAATAGGCGCGGCTATTTGGGTTATTTTTTTACTCAGTATTGATATCAGTAAAGCCGCAGCACTCACCGCAAGCTTAAACCTCATTGCGGGTGCTTTTTTTATTTTACGTTATTGGCGGCATCTTACTTGGCGAAAGACGTTTATTGGTTTACATTGTAGCTTAGCCTTTGTTGTATTCTTAATGTTTACTTTTGGAAATCAATGGCTTAATCAAATGAATAGCTTACTCTACCTAGATAAAGTTGTGCACACCGATAAAACACGCTATCAGCAATTGACCTTTACCGAACGTCAAATGGGTCTTGAACAAGAAAGTATCATTAATTTTTACTTAAATGGTCGCTTACAATTTTCATCCATTGACGAACATATTTATCATGATTACCTAGTGGCTCCAGTAATGGCAGGTTCCGCTCGACATGACAATATACTTATTATTGGTGGCGGTGATGGTTTAGCATTACGTGACGTTTTAAAATACCAGCCTAAAAGCGTGACCTTAATCGACTTGGACGGTGAACTGATCGATATATTTAAACAGCCTAAAGGCCTAGTGAATCCCCGTTTAGCGCAGCAAATTTCACAATTAAATAAACAGAGTTTACAAGATGAACGCGTTAATATTGATAAAGCCGATGCGTTTATTGCCATTAATAAATTATTAAAAAATCGCACCGTATTTGATGCCATTATTGTCGACTTGCCTGATCCGAGCCATCCTGATCTAAATAAACTCTACTCAGTTAATTTTTACGCTCGACTGAAGTTACTGCTCTCTGGAGATGGCTTAATTGCGATTCAATCAACGAGCCCTTACCATGCCAAAGACTCATTCATTGCTATTGGAAACACCTTAGCCGCAGCTAACTATGCCCATGTAGAGCAATACCACGACAACGTACCAAGCTTTGGTGAGTGGGGATGGACAATTGCCTCTAAAAGTGGTGCGAGCCCGTTAACAAGATTAAACAAATTAAACAAGTTACCTATAGCGCATCAGTGGCTAAATTTAGCTATATTAAAAGCGGCTTTTATTTTTCCAAATGACTTTTATGAAAACAAGGACGATATAGGTATTAATATATTGGGTAGCCATATGATTTATCAATTACACCAAAAGGCTTGGCAAGATCAACAAGGGTTAAATTAACTTTATACCCGAGCGTTCACTAAACACTAATACCCGTAAGTAGAGGCAAACAGAAGCCGTTAGTGTACAAAAAATCCTTGACATAATATGTCAAGGTGTTAAATTCACCTCAGGCGACATATTATGTCACCTGAATTTTTACTAAATGAAGGATAGGAAATACATGAATATTCATATTATAGCCGATCACTTAAATAGCTTGGCTGATAATTCAGACACGGGAATGAATTTTGATTGCCAACCAATATCTGGCGAAGTTGACGTCCTACAAGTTTGCATTTTAGACCGTGAAGAGTTACCCGTTTATATTTCGGTAACCGAAGACCAAATAATTTGCATCTGCTACTTATGGGGTGCTGAAGAAGTAAAACCTGACACTATTCATGTTATGCATGAAAGCATGTTAGAGATGAATATCCCTATGCCCTTATCATCATTTTCAAAGATTGGTGAGAAATATGTAGTTTTTGGCGCTTTATCTATTAATTCAAGCTTTAGTGATATTGAGCATGAATTAGCGGTATTAAGTAATAATGCCATAGACGTAATTGATGATATGAGTGACTTTTTGCTTTAGTTTTTTAAACTAAATAGTTAATTAATAGTCACCAAATGACCCTAGTTAGGAGTTAATAATGAGTATATTTAAAAAAATTATGACCGCAATTCGCGGCAGTGCCTCAGAAGCTGGTGAAGCAATTATTGATGCCAATGCCACCCGTATTTTTGAACAAGAAATTCGAGATGCTGAAAATCACCTCACCAAAGCAAAACGTGATTTAACTGGCGTGATGGCTGAGCAAATGGCCGCAAAACGTGAGATAGACCGTATAACCCGTGAAGTAACAGAACATGAAGGTTATGCAACACAGGCACTTGACAAGGGTGATGAGACCTTAGCATTAGCAGTAGCAGAAAAAATTGCTAATTTAGAAAGTAGTTTAGCTGATCAGCAACAAGCCCATGATAGTTTTAGTGGCAACTCTGAGCGCTTGAAAGAACTAGTGAAGCGAAGTGAGCGACAAGTCGCTGAGCATAAACGTCAACTTTCGATGGTGAAAACGACTGAAAGTGTACAAAAAGCAACGTCAGCTATTACGGATAACTTTTCATCAAGCAATTCTAAGTTATTAAGTGCCAAAGATTCTTTAGAGCGTATCAAAGCTAAGCAACAAAAATTTGATGATAGAATGAAAGCGGCTGAATTACTTGAATCTGAAGATTCTGACACATCATTGCAAGCACAGTTAAAAGCGGCTGGAATTGGCTCACAAGATAACAGTGCCAATTCAGTATTAGCACGATTAAAAGCGAAAAAAAGTAAATAGAAGTAAACAAAAATAGACCCGTTAATGCATTAACGGGTCTACTTCAACACTTTTTAAAGCCTAAATTAGGATAATAAGTGCGATATCAAAGGCTAAGTTAATTGGCACAATACCAATACTCGCCCTCTCTCAGGAGTTCTCTATGAGCTTTTTTAAAAAGATATTTAATAAGTCATCTAACGAGCAAAGAAAATTAACCGAAGTGAGTCAATTACTGCTTGGTGATATTATTGTTTTATCCGATAGCTTTGCTCTACCTGAAACATTACGAGGCCAATCTTTTGAAGTAAAAGCCATCAATACCTACGAGTTTATAGATAAAGTGCAAATTGAGTGGGCCTTAATGGGTACTAACAACTTAGAGATATTTTTATCACTGGAAGTCGATGATATTACAGAGCTTAAGCTCTCATTAAAAATTCAACATGAAGATGTGGAAACATTATTTAACTTAGACAGCTTTTCCCAAATATTTGATGAGCCTGGCGAAGCTTTTTTAGACAAACAAGCCGACTCCGATATAACCAGTCTATGGAGTAGCGAACAATATCAACAACGTGTCTTTGCTATCATTGGTTTTTTTCACCGTAAAGATCACCGCAGTGAAAGCTTATCCGCTTATGAAGGAAAAGACTGTGGCGAGCAATTTGAACTTTATAGCCTCACTAATGAAGACCACAGTAAAGGCATTGATATTGAAGTTTGGCAAGATGGCGATACCGAAGTGTGCTTAACGCTATTTAGGCCGCTTAGTGATATAATTGATATGTACCCTGCAAGCTAACTGGAAGCTATTATGGCGAGAAAAATCCCCGATAAATGGCAATCCTCATTCACCGCAATAAAAGCTGTGCAAGTCGCTTTTGATATGGATAAAAAGATCCAATTGTCAATTCGAAAACAAGCACTTGAAGCGGGCTTAAGCCCCTCTGATCAAATCCGTGATATTTTAGGTTTACCTATCAATAAAAAGCCTAAACGCCCCCGTTTAACGGTAAGTTTAGCCCCTAGTGACTATCAAATACTCGCGGAAAAATATCAGCTACAAGCTGAAGAACAACTCGAAATTAAGAAAATGTTAATGGGGGATTTGATCGCCCATATAAACCTTGGTAATAGCGACAATATTGAGTAACTTGCTATAGAACTCTTTTAACGCCTATTTTTCTTTTGGCTAAAGCAAGCATAAAAACAAGGGTTTAACTCAATATATTCAATTGGTTAACATGGGTTTAGCTGAATTTAGGTGATTTGGTAAATCCTTATATGTAACAAGTTTGTTAAAGTTTTTTTTTGTGGCATACTTAAGGCACAATATTAAACAACCACTCACTTAGGGATACTCTTATGTTAAAAAAAATTACTGCTATTTCATTGGCCTTAACCATAACAGCATGTGCAAACACTGATGCCATTAATGAAATTGATGGAAATATCACCGCATTAACTAATAAGGTTGAGGCTTTATCTACTCAAGTTAGCAACTTAGAAGCACAACAAAAGTCAGCCGCTGTTGATTTGCGAGAGGCTCAAGAAGCCGCTGCTGCAGCCAATGAACGTATTGATAATGTTGTCGCTTCATATAAAAAATAACCCGCTTAGTAAACTCATCTGAGCTGAAAACAAGTAAACTGATTAAGTTAAGCCAATAAAAAGTACCAAGAAATTGCTTTTTTATTGGCTTTGTCTTTATTGACTAGTATTCGCTACTTCAGACAACTAAACCACAACCGTTAATTCACCAATTCCAGCACTAACCCATTTGGCTTATCTATAATGGGGCTTAACTGCTGCCAATGTTTTCGTTCAGTGCCGACAAAGCGTTGCACTGCTTTACTTAAAATAACATTGTTTTTAGTGGCTTCTAGATCGGCTAATGGTTGATGTATCTCTATTAATCTCGAATCACCATTTTCATATGACATTTTTACTGGCTGATTAATTATTCTCACTTTAGTATTTAGCGGAATATTATTAAAAAGCCATTTTATATCATTGTCATACATGCGAATACAGCCTGAACTAGCCCGCATACCTATACCAAAGCGCTGATTTGAGCCATGAATTAAATACTCACTGCGGCCTAATCGTAAAGCGTATTTACCAAAAGGGTTATTAGGTCCCGCTAACACTTCTTTAGGCAGGTACTTCCCATTTTCAGCAAAGTGACGAGCTTGCATTGCTTGGGTTGGTCGCCAGATAGGATCTTCTCTCTTTTCAGAAATGAAAGTACTTGTTAAGGGGGTGTTTAGACCTTGACGCCCAATACCAACAGGAAAAACATGCACTGTTTTTTCTTCTGGTGAAAAGTAGTATAAACGTAATTCAGGTAAATTGATGACGATTCCCTCACGGGTAATAAACGGTAGTAACATTTGCTGGGGAATAACTACCGCTTCGCCAATCTTAAGTAAAAAAGGATCCTGTTTAGGATTAGCAGCCAGTAAGGCTAAAAAACCGACATCGTATTGCTCTGCTAGTTGTTGAAAATAGTCCCCTTTAACAACCGTATGTATTTTTTCTTGGCCTATAAGACGTTTTTTGACATTACCCAATTCATAAACCGTGGCCATCAATGGCTTAATACACAGCAATAAAGTGATAACACTCAGGGAAAAGGAAAGTAATCTTTTATTTTTTTTTATCATAATTCTTATCAACTACAATCAGGCCAGTAGGGGATCCTGATATTTTTATTATTGGTTCAAAGCGTTCATGCTCACCAGAAATCATAGTGCCTCGACTAGATGAAAAAATACTATTTCGGCATATATAACAAGTATTTGGTATCAAAAAAAATGATACAACTGTTTTTATTGATGAACAAAACCCACTATACATAGAGAGTATGGGCATATCGTTACTTTTCTATGCGCTGATATTGCTAATTTCTATTTTCGAGTAAAAAATACTTACATTCTATTTTTGTACCCTTTTGCCCTAATGACATAACGGCTAATACCCTCATAAGGATACCGTTAGTCACTCTAGATGCCAATAGAGAGTTTCTTTTTAATTTTCAGGAAGCTTAATAAAATTAAACTTATCTTACGAAGAGCTTGCCATCAAAGCAGCAAACACATAAAATCTTGTCTTCTTTGATTAATTTACAACACTGGTCTTTCTATGAATAATGTTATTACTATCATAGCATTTGTTGCTATCACCTTAGCTAGCTCGATTTTTATATCTGTTCAGGCTGAAGAAAACAATTACACACAAGGTTATATATCTGACGAATTAGTCATATATATGCATGCGGGGCCTGGTACCAACTTTAGAATTTTAGGTACTGTTACCGCGGGTTCCAAGATTAAAATAACGGGTTCTACAGACGATAATTATAGTGAAATTATCGATGAAAATAACCGTACTGCTTGGGTTGAAAGTAAATATGTAACGACTCAAACAGGACTTCGCTTTGTTGTTGCCGATCTTAACAAAAAAATAGCCAATACGAGTAACTTCAGCAGCCAGCTAGATGGTGAAGTTAATGAACTCAACAGCAAGCTTAAACTATTAACTGATGATAAAGAAAAGCTTTCTTCTGAGCTTCTAAAGTTAACGAACTTCTTGGAAAAATCTAAAACTGAAATTAAAGATCACGATATCAACATAAAAAAGCAATGGTTTTTCAATGGTGCATTGGTGTTAGGCATCGGTTTAATTTTAGGCTTACTTTTACCAAAAATTTTTGGTCGCCGTCGTAGTGGTATGGATAGTTGGTCATAAATCAATCACCATTGTGCTAGATAAGCAGCTAAACTTAGCTTTTCTTGATAAGTTGTTTTCTAATAATGTCGCTATTACCCTCAAAGTTAAACAAGAATACTTGTGTTTTTGGTGATATTTCAACGATGTCATTAACAACAAAATGGTTAAGACCCGAATGGGGCATAAAAATTATTGAGTTAGCGTCGAAATAAGCAAGCAGAGTTTAAAAAGAGCTCATTAATTTTAGTGCTAAATTCATTACCTACGATTCATCATAACCAATAACACTAGTTTATAGCTATTTATCATAGTGCTTAAACATTAAGTGATTGACAGCGACAAGACAAATACGCAATATAGGCAGTATCAGGTAGATCCTCAACATGATTTACCCACTTTAAAAGAATGATAAATATGAGCACATTGACTAAGTATAATAAAAACAACCTCCTCCTCGCACTCAGCATGCGCGGCTAGGTTTTGTTACTTCTTCAAAAGTTCACCTCTTGAAAAGCAAGTAGAAATAAAATAAAACCCGCGCTAATTATCGCGGGTTTTTTTATGTCCGCAATTAGTTATTTAAGAGTACAATGCAGACATCAGCAAAGATTGACAAGGATAAGAAAAATGAGCAATTCACAAGACCAAGTTATTATTTTTGACACCACCTTACGTGATGGTGAACAAGCATTAAATGCCAGCTTATCGGTGCATGAAAAACTACAAATAGCATTAGCGATAGAGCGCTTAGGTGTAGATATCATGGAAGTCGGCTTTCCTGTTTCATCGCCAGGTGATTTTGAGTCGGTGCAACAAATTGCCCGTGTGATAAAAAATGCACGCGTTTGTGGTTTAGCCCGCGCTGTTGAAGGTGATATTGACGCTTGTGGCCAAGCATTAAGTGTGGCAGAGCAATTTCGTATTCATACTTTTATTTCAACCTCTGATGTACACGTCAAACAAAAGCTACGTAAAGAGTTTAGTGATGTAGAAGCCATGGCGGTGCATGCCATTAAGCATGCTAGAAAATATACTGATGATGTTGAGTTTTCTTGTGAAGATGCTGGCCGTACACCCATTGATAATTTATGTCGTATGGTTGAAAGTGCGATAAAAGCAGGTGCTACTACGGTAAACATTCCGGACACGGTCGGCTATACTTTACCTTTTGAATTTCAAGGTATCATTACTAACTTATTTAATCGTGTGCCGAATATAGATCAAGCGATTATTTCTGTGCATTGTCACAATGATTTAGGCTTGGCCGTTGCTAATTCGATGGCGGCAGTGCAAGCAGGAGCTAGACAGATTGAATGTACCATCAACGGTATTGGTGAACGTGCGGGTAACTGTTCATTAGAAGAAGTTGCCATGATCATGAAAACTCGTCAAGCCTTGTTAGGGGTAAAAACCAATATCAATCATCAAGAAATAGCACGAGTCTCTAAGTTGGTCAGCACGGTCTGTAATATGCCCGTACAGTTAAACAAAGCGATTGTTGGTGGTAATGCTTTTAGTCACTCATCAGGCATTCATCAAGATGGTATGTTAAAAGCCAGTAATACTTATGAAATTATGACCCCTGAAAGTGTCGGTATTGCTAAAACTAAATTAAACTTAACCTCTCGCAGTGGCCGTCATGTCATTAAACACCGCATGGAGAGTTTAGGTTATCAAGAGTCTGATTATGAAATTGAACAACTTTATGCCGATTTCATTGTCTTAGCGGATAAAAAAGGGCAAGTATTTGATGATGATTTAGAAGCACTTGTTTTTAAATTGCAGCAAAAAGATTTGAAAGATTTTTTCCAGCTAGACACAATCAATGTACAATGCGGTGATGGCAACTTTGCGACGGCCAGCATCAAGCTAATTTCTGGTGAAAAGTCAGGTGAAGCAAGTAACATCAAGGTGCACGCTGCCACAGGTAATGGCCCCGTTGATGCACTTTATCAAGCTATCAAGCAAAGTGTTGATATTGAGTTTGAAGTCAGTGACTACACTATTTCAAACAAAGGCTCTGGTGAAGATGGCCTAGGGCAAGCCGATTTAATCATCATTTGGCAAGGCAGAAATTTTCATGGTTATGGCTTAGAAACAGATGTCATTGAAGCCTCTGGTCAAGCCTTGATAAATGCACTAAACAGCATTCATCGAGCAATAACCATTGCTGAGTTAAAGTCAGTAAAAAAAGCAACTTAAAGATAAGATTTATGCGCTTAGACAGTACGTTTACTGTCTACAATGATACTATCAGGTAACGCCTGACAAATAGCTAGTGTAAGCCTCTCTAGCAGGTTTACCAAGTAATAGCGCGAGTATTAAGGTCATCGTACAAGAGTTTACCGAAGAGCCTATTATCGGTAATTTAAAAATTTAAAGAGAAATATACATGTCTAACATAGCAATTTTAGCCGGTGACGGTATCGGTCCAGAAGTCATGGTTGAAGCTAAAAAAGTATTAACCGTAATAGCCAAAAAGTTTAATCTTGAAATAAACACCAAAGATTACGATATTGGTGGTGCTGCTATTGATAACCATGGCAATGCCCTGCCTGATTCAACCATGGTGGGTTGTGAGGCAAGTGATGCTATTTTATTTGGTAGTGTTGGTGGGCCTAAGTGGGCAAATTTACCACCAACAGAGCAACCAGAGCGCTGTGCATTGTTAGGCCTTCGTGGTCATTTCGACTTGTTCTGCAATATGCGCCCAGCAACACTACAACCCGCGTTATCATCACTTTCCACCCTGCGCAGTGATATTTCTTCAAAAGGTTTTGACGTATTAGTTATTCGTGAATTAACCGGTGATATTTATTTTGGCGAGCCAAAAGGCCGTAAAGGTGAAGGTGATGAAGAAACAGGTTTTGATGCCATGTTTTATTCACGTCGTGAAGTAAAACGTATTAGTCACCTTGCTTTTCAAGCAGCACAAAAGCGTGATAACAAGGTCACCTCGGTAGATAAAGCCAATGTGTTAGCCACTAGCCAGTTATGGCGTCAAGTCGTTGAAGAAGTTGCTGTTGAATACCCAAACGTTGAGTTAGAACATCTTTATGTTGATAACGCCGCCATGCAACTTGTACGAGATCCTAACCAGTTTGACGTCTTGCTTTGCCCTAACTTATTTGGTGATATCTTGTCAGACATTTGTGCCATGATTACGGGCTCAATGGGCTTATTACCTTCAGCTAGTTTAAATGAACAGGGGTTTGGTATGTACGAACCCGCAGGCGGTAGTGCGCCAGATATCGCTGGCATGGGTATTGCCAACCCTATTGCTCAAATCCTGTCTGCTGCTTTAATGCTGCGTTACAGCCTAAATCAAGAAGCCGCAGCAAAAGCAATTGAAGAGGCAGTATCAAGTGCATTAGATAACGGCGTATTAACGGCTGATTTATTACCCGCAAACAAACGAGAAAATGCTAAATCAACCAGTGAAGTGGGCGATTATATCTGTAAACAAATCATTGCCCAGCACTATGTTCAAGAAAAAGAGAGCGCATAAAAATGACTACGTCTACCGCACAAACCATGTATGAAAAGTTATGGCAAAACCACTTAGTTGAAGATGCTAAAGGGGAAACGCCATTACTTTATGTTGATCGTCATTTAATTCATGAAGTGACATCTCCACAAGCATTTGCCAATTTACGTTTCCATCATCGCCCAGTACGCCATCCTGAACGTACTATTGCCACGATGGATCATAATATTTCAACACGCTCAATTAAAATTGATGCCGCCGGTGAAGGTGCGGCGAATCAATTACGTGCGCTAGAAAAAAACTGTAAAGACTTTGGTATCGAATTATTTGGTATGGGTCATAAAAATCAAGGTATTGCCCATGTTATGGGGCCTGAATTAGGGTTAACCTTACCGGGTACTATCATTGTTTGTGGTGATTCACACACAGCTACCCATGGCGCTTTTGGCGCACTTGCTTTTGGTATTGGCACCTCGGAAGTGGAACATGTTTTTGCTACCCAGACTTTACGTCAAAACAAAGCCAAAACCATGAAAATTGAAGTGCAAGGCCACGTCGGCCCTGGTATTAGTGCCAAAGATATTATCTTAGCTATTATCGGTAAAACAGGTAGTGCAGGTGCAACAGGTTATGTGGTTGAATACTGCGGTGAAGCCATTACAGCGCTAAGCATGGAAGAGCGCATGACTGTGTGTAACATGAGTATTGAATTTGGTGCCAAAGCCGGTTTAGTTGCACCGGATCAAATCACCTTTGACTATGTTGAAGGTAAAGAATATGCCCCTAAAGGTGAACTATTTAAGCAAGCGGTTGCTGATTGGAAACAATTAAAATCAGATGAGAGTGCGGTATTTGATACTGTCATTACTCTTCAAGCTAAAGATATTAAAGCGCAAGTCACTTGGGGCACAACACCTGGTCAAGTGACTAGTGTTGATGGCTTTGTGCCTTCACCGAGCGACTTTAGCGATCCAGTTGAGCAAGAGTCTTGTAAACAAGCACTTGCATATATGGATTTAGTCGCAGGTACTAAAATGACGGATATTACCGTCAATAAAGTATTTATCGGCTCTTGTACTAACTCTCGCATCGAAGACTTACGTGCTGCTGCAGGTATTGTACAACAATATCAAGGTCAACACGTGGTTGCTAGTGTCGACGCGATTATAGTACCGGGTTCATACCGTGTAAAAGCACAAGCTGAAAGCGAAGGGTTAGACAAAATATTTACCGATGCGGGTTTTGAATGGCGTTTACCCGGTTGCTCTATGTGTTTAGGTATGAATGACGATGTACTTGCAGCAGGTGACCGTTGTGCTTCTACCAGTAACCGTAACTTTGAAGGTCGTCAAGGACGTGGCAGTCGTACTCACTTAGTGAGCCCTGAAATGGCAGCTGCGGCAGCTATTACTGGTCACTTTGTCGACTTGAACGCGTAACAGCCTAACCTTACAGAGGAAAAGAACATGGAAAAATTTAACATTCATACGGGCTTGGTTGTGCCATTAGATATCGCTAACGTTGATACCGACCAAATCATTCCAAAACAATTTTTACAAAAAACTGAGCGTATTGGCTTTGGTGTGCACTTATTTCATGAAAGAAGGTATTTAGATCATGAAGGCACTAAGGTTAACCCTGACTTTATCCTTAATAAAGCAGGATATGAAAAGGCAAGCATCTTATTAGCTCGTGAAAACTTTGGTTGTGGCTCTAGTCGTGAACATGCGCCATGGGCCATTGAAGAATACGGTTTCAAAGTTGTTATTGCACCGAGCTTCGCTGATATTTTTTATGGTAACTGTATTAATATTGGTCTTTTACCGGTTAGATTAACCGATGAGGAAGTAGAACAATTATTCCAACTTTCCGCTACAACGCTGTTAACCTTAAAAGTTGATTTACCTAACAATAGAGTAACCTGTGGTGATTTATCGTTTAGCTTTAGCTTAAGTGAATTTCAACAATACAGTTTAGAGAATGGTGTTGACAGTGTTGGTTGGACCTTGGATAGACTTGATACTATTAAAGCGTTTGAAGCTAAAATGCCCGCTTGGCAATAAAATTTCAATCCCTAACTTTTCAAATGTATCATTTTAAAACCCCGCTAAGTAACAACTTAACGGGTTTTTTTATGTGAAAACAACGCTTATTACCGAATTTTAGGGCTACCAATTAGTTAATGCGGGCATAGAAAATTGTTCACCTTTGAACGAAAGGATAACTCGTTGAGGTAAAATCTTCTCAACCCTCAAGTCTGCATTGATGTAATCACCTTCATAACGATCTCTACCATTAACCGTTACCCATCCTTCACCATCTGAGGCATAAATATGCTGCTCAAATTCCATTTTTGGTAATGCATTTTGAAGGGATGGCGAAAGCTGACTCACTGATTTTATGCTTGTCGATGTTAAATCCAAAGAAGGTGTACGCAAAACAGACTGATTTTTTACTGCACTTTCATCCTCGGTGTCATCAATTGCCGCTTGAAAGCGCGCAAATAAATCACTTGAAACACCATCAACTTGTCTAATGTTAAAATCTTTATCTTGATTAGCGTTATGCAGCTGAACATTTTCTTCTGCACTGACTACACGTATTGGCTCTTCTTGACTGTCCTTAACGTCAGTATGATTCAATGTTTTTTTAGTGCCCGCGGCTTGATATAAAGCCTCTTTAGGAGCAATAACATGGAGTTTATCCCCTATACTAATACCCTCACCCTCAAAAATATTATTCCACTGACGTAATGCACTGATCTTGGTATTATATTTTAGTGAGATACTGTATAGACTATCGCCGTATTGCACTGTATGTAAGGCATAACCCGAAGTAACCTCTTGCTGATGATTGTTATACTCTTGATTTATGTCCACTTCGATAGGAGCGATTTCTGAGTAATGTCTAGAAGGCAGAGAGCCTGCAGATCTTAGCGCTAACTTCTGAGTAACATCCGCTATCGTTTTGTCATCGGTTAACACCGATTCATCCGTTAAAGCCGACAATTCTTCGGCAGAGCTAATACGCTTCATTCGTGCATTATCATTTTCCGACACCGTAATCGTCTGACTGACTGTATTTTTATTTTGCCCGACCCAAAAACCTACCAACACCATCAGAGCAGCGACACTTAGCATCATAGGTAAAATTAATGCCTTTCTATAATGAACAAACCCCGAGTTAGGGTTGCTCTGTGCACCTAATGCAGTTTCGGCTGCTGCAATAACCGTCTTTTTATTCACAACACTGTCATTTTGGTTATACGCTAACATCAAAGCACTGTGGCAGAGTAAGTTAATTAATCTGGGTACACCTTGAGTTAATTGATGAATTTTGTCTAGTGCCCCTTTATCGAAAATTTTTCGAGTACAATCAGCAATAGATAGCCGATGTTGAATGTACTGGTATAATTCAATTTTTGTTAATGGCATTAAATGATATCGAGCGGTGATACGCTGAGCGAGTTGTCGTAAGTCACGGCGTTGTAATAATTGCTGTAATTCTGGTTGGCCAATTAAAATCACTTGCAGTAATTTTTTAGTGTTAGTTTCTAAATTAGTGAGTAAACGTAACTGTTCTAACACTTCTGGCTGTAAATGTTGCGCTTCATCGATAATTAATAAGGTATTGATACCATTATCATGATTTTCTAACAGTTTTTCTGAAATTTTATCGGTTAAATTTTTTAAACTTATGTCTTCTTTTTGATAATCAAGCTCAAGTTTGTCACAGAGGGTCGCTAATAACTCTTGGCTTGATAGCATAGGGTTAAGTATAAAAACTGCCTGAGTATTTTCTGATAACTGTTCCATTAAACAACGGCTAACCGTTGTTTTACCTGTACCTACCTCCCCAGTTAACAGCGCAAAGCCACCGATTTCACCTAAACCATAGGTTAAATGCGACAAGGCTTCTTTATGCCTCTCGCTCATAAATAAATACTTAGGATCGGGGGCGATGGAAAAGGGTAAATCACTTAATGAAAAAAAATTACGGTACATATAAAGGGCTAAGCAATGAATCTTGACTATGAAACTACCTCCTTGTTTGAGCTATGTCAAAGATATCAATAGTTTTAGAGTGAATACCTAATAATAGCCCACAAATAATAGTGATAATGAAGGGCGAGTTTAAAAGGCTTAAATGCTACGTTATTGATTTTGACAAGGACGCTACAGGGATGTAACTTCTTAGAGAATGCAGGAGCATATTCTCCTGAATAACCATTCTCTTCAATCAATGCCTTGTCTCTAAGACTTTTAAATCTCGCTGAGTGGGAAGAAACTTAGTGAAATTGGTATTACTCGATTTATTAGACATAAAAGGCGCAACGGTAACGATGGATGCCATGGGCTGTCAGTCTGCTAGCAAGTAATTTTTGATATTAAGAATATGATTTAAGATGATGGACAATGACTAAAGTTAACGGGCTTGAACCAATATTTTAATAAGTGCCTCTTTATATTAAAAACGCTAATGTAAAGTGGTGGACGATACTGGGCTTGAACCAGTGACCCCCGCCTTGTAAGGGCGGTGCTCTCCCAACTGAGCTAATCGTCCGTCTCTTCGGGGGCGTATTATAGGCAGTTAGTAAAAGCTGTCAACTGAAAAGAGGTAAATTGTATGTTTTTTTTAAAAAAATAGAACAGTTTGACTTTCTTTAAGGCAGAACGCTGTTTTAGTATACGTTTTAGTAATAAGTATAAAAAAGTAATCCTTTAGCGAGAGTTAAACAGTGAGTCGTTAAGCTAATTTAACGTCTGCACAGCAGGATGATTATTTGATTACACCCACAAACGGCTAAAGTAAATGCCCAAGGCATTACCACATTATATACCCGTTACCAATCAAGATGCATGTTTCAGAGTGTACTTTGATTGGTAGCGGGTATGGTTGAAACTTGATGAATCCCCCCTGTTGAAGCGTTTTAACGAGAGAGCAACTTTCATGTCCGATTATCATCAAGGTATTACGTAATTTTACCGCCTCAATGCCTCACTATACATTACAGGAAAATAAAACTTGGAAAAACATGCCCGCAAGGTCGATTACTTCTGCGGGTGCTTTTGATGAATAAGAGCTAAAATATCTTGAAAATAATGACTGCCTTTTTCATCGGCTAACGCCATGTTTTTTTCTGGTATTTTTTCTGGGTTTTTATAGACAGATAATACTCTTGCCATACTCTCTTCTCGGATAATATGCAGCATTGGATAAGGTGAGCGATTAGTAAAATTACTGGCATCATCAAAATCATCATCGGCAAAACAATATTCAGGATGCATAGTCGCAAGTTGAAACACGCCTTCAAAGCCTGACTCAATAAGTAGGTCTTCAGCATAGTTGGCTAAATCAAGAAAACGGGCAAAATTTCGAAAACCTTCCGAAAATATAATCAGGGTGGTTTCAATATCATCATGTGCTTGTAAATAATGACATTGCTCTACTAACTCATGTAAAGCTGGTTTAATTTGCTCTGCCGTTGATTTATGATAAAAAATAGTATTATTAACAAACTCTTTTTTAGCAAAAGGGCAAAAATTTAAACCGATAATTATTTCATTTAACCACGCTTTAGTGGCATTAACCTCTGGTGACATAGTCTGTAACGCTGCTTGCATAATGCTAACTCACTGATTGCTGTAATTGCCACATTTTACAATATTTACCACCTAACGCGAGTAATTGTTGATGATTACCCTGCTCTACTATTTCACCGTGCTCCATAACAATAATATTATCACTATCAACAATGGTTGATAGCCGATGCGCGATCACTAGGCTAGTTCTGCTCTTTGTCACCTCATTTATTGCTGTTAAGATGGCTTGTTCTGATTGACTATCAAGGGAGGATGTTGCTTCATCAAAGACCAATATTTGTGGATTTTTTAAAATGGTTCTTGCAATAGCCACCCGTTGTTTTTCACCACCCGAAAGCTTCAAACCTCGCTCTCCTACCATGGTTGCTAGCCCCTCAGGCAAACTGGTAATAAATTCAGATAAATGCGCTAAATCGATAGCTTTTATAACCTCCTCTTTACTCGCCGTTGGGCAGCCATACTGCACATTATTAAACAAGGTATCGTTAAATAACACCGTATCTTGGGGCACAATACCGATATGAGTGCGTAAGGATTGTTGGCTAACTTGACTAATATCTTGTTGGTTAATTTTAATCACACCAGAGTCAACATCATAAAAGCGGAACAACAGTTTCACCAAGGTTGATTTACCTGAGCCGCTTTGCCCCACTACAGCAACTTTTTCCCCCGCATTAATGTTAAATGAAATATTTTTAATGATTGGTCGCTTAGCATTATAGGCAAAGCTTATATTATCAAAAGAAATACTTGCTTGGTTAAGGTCATTCGATACAGCCAACACTAATTTAGCCGCATCGGGCACATCTTGTACCTTAGGTATTTTAGCCAATAGCCCAAAGAGGTTTTCTATATTTGCCAGTGACCCCTTAATTTCTCGATAAACAAAACCTAAAAAATTAAGTGGCATAAATAATTGCATCATAAAGGCATTAATGAGTACAAAATCACCTAAGGTCATTACCCCTTCGGCAACATCATTAGCAGCAAGTGCCAACATGCTTGTCATCGCTATTGCTATCACCAAAGCTTGTCCACCGTTGAGTGCAAATAACGATAAGCGATTTTTAATTTTTGCTTGCTCCCACGTTAACAACTGTTGGTCGTACGCTTGGGCTTCAAACTCCTCATTAGTGAAATATTTAACCGTTTCGTAATTTAATAAACTGTCAATAGCTCGAGTATTGCTAGACGAGTCGGCCTTATTGGCCGCACGAACATAACGGGTACGTAACTCGGTAGCAAATACCGTATAAGCAATATAAACAACAATGGAAACAAGGGTTATTAGCGCAAACCAAATACCGTAATTAACAAATAAAATAGTGATCACCATGACTATTTCAAATAAGGTCGGCACAATATTAAACACCATAAAGCGCATAAAAAAATTGATGCCCGAAGTGCCTCTGTCAATATCACGAGACAAGCCTCCTGTCTGTCTATTTAAGTGAAAATCTAAATCAAGAGCATGTAAATGACGAAAAACCTTTAAACCAATACGCCTTATCGCCCTTTCTGTAACTCGCCCAAAAAGCGTATCTCTAATTTCAGCAAACACCACAATGGATAAGCGCACTAAGCCATAAGCAGCCACTAAACCGATCGGTACAATAATTAAAGCTGATGCTTCATTTGTGTTATTCGAATCTAAGGTATCAACAATATCTTTGAGAATAAAAGGTAAATAAACACTGGCAACTTTAGTGAATATTAAGCAGACCATAGCGAGCACTATGCGTTTTTTATACTCAAATAAGTAAGGTAAGATGAGTTTACATGCTTGCCAGTTGAGTGAGCTAACTTCTTGGTCGGGATAATTTGAGCGGCGCATAGCGTATCTTTTTAAAAAAAGTGAATAATAAATGAGAAAGTGATTATCACCTAATCATTAAAAATAAAGTGTATAAAGCATGGCATAGAATATGGGGAAGCCTTAGCCTTATACCCTTCCTACTAAGCCCCTGAGCTTCACCTTTCAATAAAATGAAATTAAAACATAATGATAGAGTAAAATCCTCATATCAATTAATCTTCAATAGGCATGCTGTTTTTTGTGAGCTGATTTTCTATACTGACTTATCTATGCTAATAAAGTATCTAAATATTTTTACTTGATAAAGACCGCACCACAAAAAACAATAACATTACCTGACCTAATAATCAGGCTGTTTAGTTGATAATTAATCTTATCCAATAAATAAATTTATGACTTTTTAAGTCAGTTTATCAAAGGTTCCATTTACGTCATCTTTCATTAAACACACCAATAAATCCGTTAAAACCATCTAAACACCCTTAAAACATAAAAATAACGCTAACGCATAAATAAGCAATTAAACTATAAAAAACAAATACTCACTTCTTAAGGGGCTTATTTTTATCTGGCAACACCGAAAATGATAACGATTATCATTTGCACTAACATGGAAGTTCATCTACCCTACATGTAAATAATTCTTATTTACGAAATAACTGTAGCAGTATGAAACCTAGTATTACTTATTTATTACCCCTTTCTTTTATATTTACCAATCTAGCTCAGGCAACAGAACAAACGACAACAGCTGACAGTGGCTATCATGATCATAACACTGAAGTTATTGTAGTCACGGGTACCAGAACCCCTAAATTACTGTCTAATTCACCGGTATCGGTGACGGTTATTTCACAAAAAGAAGTTGAATTACTCACTTCAGGCACAATAGCGCAAACGCTTAATTACCTTCCCGGAGTAGTGGTAGTTCGTAATCAAAAAGATGGTTATAACATTCAAATGCAAGGGTTTAGTGGTGATAATGTTTTAGTGCTATTAAACGGCCAACCGTTGATATCACCAACAGGATCTGCGGTCGATTTAGATCAAATCAATGCCCAAGATATTGTGCAAATAGAGGTGATAAAAGGTGCTGCATCGGTAATGTATGGCAGTTCAGCTATGGGCGGTGTTATTAATATACTGACTAAACAGCCCGATGAAAACCAAGCTAAGCTAAGCTATGAGATAGGCTCATATGTAGGTAATACCATCGCTGATGATGAATTAGTACATCAAGTGCGCCTTAATAGTACTTTCGTTACCCAAGGTTGGGCTAATCAACTCAACCTATTATTTAAAAGTACTCCCGGTTTTGACTACGACGATGATCACAATTCAACCCCAGTAGGCAGTTTAGATAAAACCTTTGTAAACCTCGCAACACGCGGAATATTATTTCAGTTAAATACAGAAATAAAATACCAATATCTCGATGAAAAAAAAGATAAAAACACTGGCATCATTGCCGGCCAAATGACCAACCAAACCTATATTTCAGACGTTAACCAACACCAACTTGATTTTCATCTTGGTAAAGATGTTTTTGATAAAAAAAGTCATACGGTAGCAAATACCAGTTGGCATATGAATGCTAGGCTGATGCAGCACAATGAAACCAGTGGTAAGTCCGGTAGCTTACGCGATGCTGAAATTGGCCTTTATGAGCTTAATGGCCAATATGTTTGGTCTCCTGCTAAAACCTTAGAGCTTGTATCTGGTGGTGTCATTCACCAAGATACCTTAGAACAAATCAAACAAGAAGGCGGCACTGAAGAGGTTCCCTACACAACCAAAGAAAGTGTCGAAGCGTTTACTCAAGCAAATTGGAAATATCAGAACCATCAATTTCTATTAGGTATACGTGCCCAGAATGATTCTGATTTTGGTAATCATAGTGCTGTACGAGCCAGTGGTATGGTTAACTTTCCTTTGGAAGGTAAAACACTGCAATGGCGTTATGGTATAGGCCAAGGCTATCGAGTTCCGACCTTAAAAGAACGTTTTTATAAATTTGATCATAGCGCTCTCGGCTATAAAGTTTATGGTAATCCCGATCTAGCACCAGAAGAGTCAGTGTCACTTAATTCAACCATCAATTACCAACAAGATTTTGATACTTTTAACTTAACGGGTGAAATAAATCTTCATTATACCCAAGCCGATAACCTTATTGATTTATTTAAAGACAGTGAACAATCTGAATTAGAAGACCTTGATATTTCGGTTTACGGTAACATTGATGAGGCCACCATATCAGGGGTAGATTTAACGGCAGCGCTTGAATTCAATCAATTCTCAGCACAGCTTAATTACAGTTACCTCGATGCGCAAGACCAAGACGGTGAACGATTACAATCACGCCCTTATCACCAAGTAAAGGGTAATCTAGCTTATAACCATGCCACACTAGATTTAGATGCTGTGCTGTATTTTGTTTATCAAAATAATGAAATGGTACCTGAATCTCAATATCCCAATGGCAGTCTAAATAATGAATGGGTTACTGTAGATTTCAAAGTCAGCCAAAATATTTCAGAACACTTTTCATGGCGCTTCGGTGTGGAAAATATTTTTGATGTACACCGCAGTGCTACTGTCGATAGCGAGCAAGTGTTTGATGCCAGACCAACCTCAAGTCGGTATGTCTATGTCGGACTATCCTACCAACTTTAATTCAAAAAATTTATCACTAAATAAAACTGCCTTAAAGCAGTTAACACACAACTTATAACGATTGGAGAAAATAACATGAAAACATACAAAACACTGCCCTTGGTATTACTTTCAGCCCTAGCATTGAGTGCATGTGGTGGCTCATCTGACTCAAACACAGAAGAAAAAATAGACACAGATACCATTTTTGGTCCTTATTCAACCGGTACGGTAGCTGAGCCAGGTTTCGTCTATTTTGATTTAGAAAGTATGAGTACGATCGCACTTACTGACACTGAAGCACAAAGCAATACCGATTGGGATATCGCCTTTAAGCGCAGTGGAGTTTACTTAAATAACGCAAATACAGAAGCACCCGTTTCAGCATATTTCACCAACAACAATAGCGACTTTTTTGATGAGAATGGTGATGCCATTGCCGACGCATTTATCAATGCTACCCCAGACACTGAGTTAGAAGATTTTACCTTAGTGACTATTGATGATGTGCCAACCGATAGCAGTCTGTTTGTTAGTGATGTAACCAGTAACATTATTGAAGATTTTTACAATTATGACTCAACAACTCATATAGTTACTGCTGCCCCTGAAAACTACTTTATTGTTAATTCAGACGAAACTTTTAGTAAGTTTAGCGTCACCGGTATGACCACTGAAGGTTACTATATTACTCACTTAACCATCTCTTATGTCAACCAAACCTCAACAGATCTTGAATTTGAAGCAACAACCTCTGAAATAGTCGTAGATTCTGCAGAAGCTTGTGCTGCTTATGAGGGTGTATATCTCGACTTTGATTTAGGCCAAACGGTTGCGGCGACAGATAGCTGGGATATCAGTTTATCTTGTAGTGATGACTTAACAGGCGCTAACTTCAATATCGACATTGCTGACGATGCCACTGCAATACAAGATTTTGATAACATCCATAGTTCTATTCTTGTTTCATCTCTCAGTTATTATGACTTTGAAAGTAATGAATACACGGTAAAAGCCTTTGATAGCACGCCTTGGTATCAATACGCTTTAGCTGGAGGTCATGCTTTATGGTCACAATATGGCGTTTACTTAATTCAAACAGAGACCGCCACTTATAAACTGCAAATCACCAGCTATTATGACGAAGATGGAAACTCAGGAAATATGTCATTCCGTGCTGAAGCACTTTAATTGACTCTATTAATTAAATGTATTTTTAATAGGGGCTGTTGATCTTTCGAGATTGTTTTTGCCGCGAATTGTTGGGTATTTATACAAGGCAGAGCCTTTGTAATGTGCTTATTCCACATAAAAAGGTGATAACGCCGTAAAAATGACCAACAAACGCTGTCTGAAAGATTCGGCTAAAAGCGTTTTTTTCATTGTTGAGTCGTG
>JBAHZW010000031.1:0-8513 GCA_037132835.1 Colwellia sp.
CAAGGACGCTACAGGGATGTAGCTTCTTAGAGAATGCAGGAGCATATTCTCCTGAATAACCATTCTCTTCAATCAATGCCTTGCCTCTAAGCCTTTTAAATCTCGCTGAGTGGGAAGAAACTTAGTGAAATTGGTATAATAGTAGGCTAAAGGTTTATATGCAATTTGATAAGAGCGCACTATGGATGTAGGTCTATAGAGGATGAAGATGTCATACGAAGGTGAATTATTAAAGAATGCAGGAGAATATAATCCTGCATTTTGAACGGTTTGGGTTATAACGTTAATCTTTTTCTAAAGGATCGGTGGTTTTCATAGCAAACTCGGCTAATAAATCAATAATAAAGCGATTTAACTCGCCAGACATTAACGCAAAATCTGCATCTAACTTAGCCATAACGTCATCACTATCAATATCGTCGTTTTGTTCGTGAATGACATCGAAAAATTTAACTCGCTTTATTGCCAAATCCTCACATAAGATAAAGGATAAAGATTCATCCCATTCAAGGGCTACTTTAACGACGTATTTATCGGCATCAAGGTGGGCTTTTATTTCATCGCCAATCAAGTCTTGATTTTTGACCCTAACCACGGCACCCTCGTCACCTAATCCGTTAAACTCGGCTTCCATTCCTAAGGTGAAATTATTTCCTAAACTCTGTTTATTTAACCAATCAGTCATCGTTTCATCAACACAAATGTCAGGTTCAAAACTGGTAACCGGTAATGTACCAATGACTTTGCGTAATAAAGCTAATAAATCTTCAGCTTTACCACGTGAACTTGAGTTGATAACGATAATATTATTAGTTGGGCTAATATAGGCGTGAGTATCTGTTATGCGAGAAAAAGCTCGAGGCAGTAATTCAAAGGTAATATCTTCTTTAAATTGCTCTTTTTCTTTTTTTGTGGCGCCACGACCTTGCTCTTGTTCAAGCAAATTAATCTTCTCTTCTACCATATCTTTAATTACAGAAGCAGGAAGCATTTTTTCTTCTTTACGTGCACAAATTAGCAAGTTACCGTTTGCGCTATGAACACTCGAGTCACCCTGTTTCCCTAATGCATTTATCCAACCGAAATGTGATAATTCCGTTGAGCCTAAAGGAGTGAATAGGTGTTCTGATAGGTGTTTTTCTAAGTCTTGCTCGGACAATTTAAATGGACGAGTGAAGGCAAAAAAGTATAGGTTTTTAAACCACATAAGTAAGTCCTAGGCTGGTAAGAGGTATTTTTCACTTATCATACCTGAATTTTTCTTTTTAGGCAGTAGCTTTTAAATATAGCGCATATCAGGAAAAGTTATGCGGTAGCTTAAACCCTCACCCGGATTGGAATATGCCTCAATGGAGCCATTTAGTGTATCGACAACAAGATTTTGAATCATATAAGTGCCTAAGCCGATATTGCTCTGATCAGTATGAGTTGTGTAGAAAGGAATAAATAATTGCTCGAGTTGTTCTTTGTTAATACCGACACCATTATCTTGATAGCGTATGATTAACCGCTGTTGTTCTGACGTTACCTTGATCGTCATTTCACCACGGGAAATATTAAAGAAAGCATGCGTAATTGAGTTGATTATCATGTTTATGATTATTTGCGCTATAGCTCCGGGATGAGAATGAATTTCAATCTGTGGGTCACAATCAATTTTTATACAATGGTTAGTTTTTTTTAACTTTGGCTGTATAGACTGGACAATTTCATCGAGATACTCTGCCACACTGATTAGTCTTATTTTATTACTAATTTGATCAACCGCAACTTGTTTGAAGCTAGTAACCAAGTTGGCCGAACGTTCTAAATTATTTATTAATAGTGTGACACTGTGCTGTGCATTTGCTATAAAAGTGTCAATGGCTCGCTTTGATAATTTTCTTTCATTCATGTCTTGCTGTAATTTATTGAGAATATCTGCAAGATAACTTATTGCGGTCATGCTTATACCAATAGGCGTATAAATTTCATGATAAACCTCCGCGCTAATCTGCCCTAAAGAGGACATTTTTTCAGACTCTAACAGTCTTTTCTGTGTTTTACGCAACGTTATTATTGAGTTTTTTAGCTCTTTGTTTGTTGTGATTAACGTGTTTTCTGTGTTCTTACGGTGGTTATTTTCAGTTTCTAATTGACCTTGCTGAATGAGCATCTCTTTTTGTTGGACTTCCATTCGTAATAAAGTGGAGCTTAAGATAGACGTTTTTTTCGCTACCTCTTGCTCTAGCAAAATGTTTTGTTCATCTAACTTGTCCTTAGCTAAATTAGTTTCTCGCTGCGATAGGGCAAGCTTATCTTTAAAATCGACCAATGCGTCAATAAGATCGTTGTAAGCATCTTCCAGTATATTTAATTCATTTTTTTCATCATTCATACGGTGGAATTTTGATGCCTCGGGATCCTGTAAATCGAGACGCTTCATTTGATTCGTAAGCTCTTGTAAAGGTTCTGTTAATAATTTTGTAAAAGCTAAAGACAATAACAAAATTAAAACGGTAGTTTTTACAATAGCATTACCGATGAGAAAATAAATACCGACTTCAATATGTTTAAAAACAACCTCATTACTTGAGAGTAACGTGACGGTGCCAACCGTGGTAGCTTGACCGGCATACTCAAATATTAAGGGGAAAGAGTGGCCGAACAATCCTTCACTTATTGAGTTGATGGTGAAGTACTCATCATTATTTTCACTGTTTTCTTCCGATGTAAGCGTCAATATTTCACCTAATTGAGTGATCACATTTTTTGCTTCATCTGTTACCGTGATCCCTTTAATCAAGGGAATAGCAATGACCCCTGCTGAGATATCTTCTACTTGCTTTGTATTAAGCTCCCATATCGCACGCGTTAAGCTACCACTGATAATTTTTTGTAAAGTGAATAGTTCACTATTGATCCGACTCTTAGCACTAAAATATTCAGCAATAATTTGAACGCAGGTAACACTGATCGTTAAAATAAAATACACAGAGAGTACTTTTGATAGCAGCTTACGCGAGATACTCGTTATTTTCATATCAGTTATCTTTTGGGTGACTTATCGAAAATTATTGCTAATTTTAGCTAGTTTTTTATAAAGTGCGTGAAAATAAATAGCTAATTTTACCTTACTGGCATTTCTAATGTCATTAATCAAAACCTTGTATGGCAAAAAATCAAGCCATTACAGTTAAGTGTACATTTTGTGAATGTCGCGTTAAAGCTGTAATAAATCCGTCACAAAACTTCTATAGAATGCTTGCCAGATTACTTGATACCTATCCGAATAAGAAAGAGATCTCTTAGCGAGAAGTTAAAGGCAAGGCATTGATTGAAGAAAAGGGTACTCAGGATAATGTGCCCCTGAATTTTCTAATAATCTGTGTAGCTTCCTTATTAATTTCAGCAGCGATGAAGTGATATTGCTCTAAGAGATTGATTTTTTATACAGCCGGGTATTACACACATGTATTGAAAATTTAATTATTAGGATTTATTATGAAATTAGTTAAAAGCTGTATCGCCATGGCTGTTTGTTCTTTAGCTTCAGTGGCAACTTTTGCGGATGCACAAGATAAAGAGGTTGTCGACTTTTATGGGAAAGTAAATATTTCATTACAATCCTCCGATGAAGGTGATGGCTCTTTTAAAGAATTAAAAAGTAATGCTTCTCGTGTCGGTGTAAAAGGTCAATATTATTTAGACAATGGCATAACGGCTATTTATAAACTTGAATGGCAAGTTAATGTGAATGATGACAGCAAAGAGAGTCTAACTGCTCGTAGCCAGTGGGTAGGGATAAAAGGTGGCTTTGGTGAACTAACCGTTGGTCGTTCTGATACTCCTTTAAAAATATCTCAAGGTAAGTTTGACTTGTTTAATGATTATGAAGGGGATATAAAGCACCTTTTCATTGGTGAAAACCGTGTTACGGACTCTATTACTTATAAGTCGCCGGTATATAACAACTTTCAGTTGTTAACGAGTTATATTATTTCTGAGGATAGTGATAAAGGTGATAAAGATGATCCTTATTCTATCAGTGTGCTTTTTGGTGATTTAAGCCTGAAAAAAACGGATTTCTTTTTATCTGTTGCACATGATGAAAATATGCCTAAGGAATTTGACGGTGTTGATGGAGCAGGCAATGATGTGTCAAAAAATGAAGCGTTAGCCAATACTCGTGTCACCGGTATGTATCGCTTTGGTGATTTACGTGTAGGGGCTATGTTTGTTGATACTGAAGTGCTTGTAAGCGGCCAATCTGAAACAGGGTATGCTGCTAACGTCTCATATAAAATGGGTAAGGTATTAGCTAAGGTTCAGTATCAAGATTTTGCTGGTGCAGGAGCCATAAGTGTTGGTGCTGATTATAAACTGGGTAAAAACACTAAAATATTTGCTTGGTATACCGACCGTGATAGCAATGAATTAATAGCAGAAGATGATGGTAATTCTTACACTCTAGCAAGTGAAGGTCAGTATTTTGCTATTGGTATGGAACATAAATTCTAAGCATTAACACTTTGCTAAGTATTAATACTATATAATAGGAAAAAATACTTAGCTTCGTTGAGGGCTATGGCTTTTTTTATTTGATAGTCGCTAAAGTGTTAGGCCGTTCTAGCTCTCATCAGTTAGTCATATATTAGGATGTAAAGATGAGTCGAAAAATTTTAGTTGTTGAGGATGAAACCCCAATTAGGGAGATGATTAGTTTTGTCTTGGATCAAAATGGTTTTAATGCTATTGAAGCTTGTGACATAGAGCAAGCCCTAGATAAAATTCATGAACCTTACCCCGATTTAATATTACTCGATTGGATGTTACCGGGTGGTACCGGTGTTTCATTAGCGAAAAAATTAAAGAAAAATGAATACACACGAAATATCCCCATTATTATGCTCACAGCGCGAAGTGATGAAGATGATAAAGTAAAAGGCTTTGAAGCAGGTGTTGATGATTTCGTTACTAAGCCTTTTTCACCCAAAGAGCTTATTGCTCGTATTAAAGCTGTTATTCGTCGTGTTTCGCCAACATCCCTTGAAGAGGAAGTTGATTTTCATGGACTTAAACTTGACCCCGTTACCCACCGTGTTGCAATTAAGGGTCGGAGTCTTGATCTCGGGCCAACAGAGTTTCGTTTATTACATTTTTTTATGACGCATACGGAAAGAGTCTATTCGCGTGAACAATTACTTGATAATGTTTGGGGCACTAATATTTATGTTGAAGACCGAACGGTTGATGTTCACATTAGGCGTTTACGTAAAGCTATTTCAGGTGAAGGGCATGATGATTTTGTACAAACGGTTCGTGGTGCAGGTTATCGCTTTTCAAGTAAATTAAAATAATCAAGTCAGGTAACTATTTCCCCGTTGGAGAGCAATTTAAAAAGTATGCACTTTCGTTTAACGTTCATAAATATAATCTATCGCTTACTGGCTTTATTACTGGTAAGTGCTTTTGTCGGATGGTTACTCGATTATGTATTACTAACCATGCTCATAAGCTCTTTATTTTTACTGATTTGGCATTATCATTATTTATTCAAATTAATCAATTGGCATATAGAGTCTAAATCACTCACTCCTCCTCCCGCTTATGGTGCCTGGGAATATTTATACGAAGGTTTATACCAACAGGTTAAACAGCATCGTATTAAGCAAAAGTTACTGAATGAAAAAATCAGACGCTTTCGTGATGGCGCTGAAGCACTTCCTGATGCCGCCTTAATGTTATCTGCAGAGCTTACTATTGAGTGGGGAAACAAAAAAGCACAGCGGATCCTTGGTGTTCGTTGGCCAGAAGATTATGGTCTACGTATCGATAATTTATTACGTGCTCCTAAATTTTCAGCTTATTTATCAAAGGAGGATTTTGAGTCCCCTTGTTTGCTGACCTCACCAACGCATGCCAATATGCAACTGGAAATTCGTCTCATGGCTTATGGCAGCGAGCACACCCTATTATTAGCAAGAGATGTCTCTAAAATTAAGCGTTTAGAAAATATGCGCCGTGACTTTGTTGCGAATGTTTCCCATGAATTGAAAACACCTTTAACTGTTGTACGTGGCTATGTTGAAATGATCCAAGCATCAAAAGATAGCTTTAGTCCGCATTGGCAAAAAGCCTTTCAAACCATTGAGGGGCAGGTCTCTCGCATGGATCGTTTAGTTGAACAGCTATTAAATCTAGCTAAAGTCGAAAATAATAATCCAGCTGAAAAACAATACATCAATATGGCACAATTAATCCGGTCACTCGTTGATGAAGTTACTTGGCTTAATCAGGAAAAACGGCATAAGATAACGCTAAATATCTCTACCGATGTTTATGTACTAGGCTTTGAAACTGAGTTGAAAAGTGCCTGTGCTAACCTATTGTCTAATGCTATTGCTTATACTCCCCCTAATGGCTGTATTGAGGTCCGTTGGCAATTACAGGACGATAAAGCTATTTTTTCAGTAAAAGATAATGGTGATGGTATTAAACCTAAGCATATTAATCGTTTAACTGAGCGCTTTTACCGTATTGATAAATCTCGTTCTAGGGATACTGGTGGCTCAGGTCTAGGGCTAGCCATTGTTAAGCATATTTTGAACCATCACCAAGCTGAATTGATTATTCATAGTCACTCGGGTAAGGGAAGTGAATTCTCAATTCACTTTGATCCAAGTAGCCTGTCAAATGTTGCTCGTTAGTTAGACTCAAACACATTAAAATACATGCCTATGCACTTGGTACTGGATCGTCATCCCCGTGGTGTTTTAATCGGGGTGAAGTTTCTAAGCAGCAATGGATCTTCGATAAGATACTTCGAAGATGACGCTTATAAAGCGTTCCTGAGTATACTAGGGGGTGTTGATCATTTTTACGGCGTTATCACCTTTTTATGTGGAATAACCACATTACAAAGGCTCTGCCTTGTATGAATACCCAACAATTTGCTGCAAAAACAATCTCGAAAGATCAACAGCCCCTAATCTTTGATGCTCTCCATCGACCCTATTTAAGATGCCTCAATAAAAAACCACAAACGGAGCTGTACATATAACCAGTACCTGTCCTATACTTAACCCTCTCTTGTTAGTCACTGTCATTTGGATCTGCTTTGAAACTCTACATTGCTGAAAAACCAAGTTTAGGTCGCGCTATTGCTGCCGCCTTACAGCTATCTATTAAGGGAAAGCAAAAGAACCACAAAACACATATAGAGCTTGCTAACGGCGATGTGGTAAGTTGGTGTATTGGTCATATTTTAGCCCAAGCAGATCCTGAAGACTATGACAGTGAATTAAAAAAATGGCGCATGGAGACCCTACCGATAATCCCTCAGCAATGGCAATTAAAACCGATCACACGTACACGAGCACAACTCACCGTATTAAGAAAGTTAACCAAACAAGCGGATGAAATAATTCATGCTGGCGACCCTGATAGAGAAGGCCAATTACTGGTAGATGAAGTAATTGATTATTTTAAATTATCAAAAGCAAAAAAATCAAATATTAAACGTCTACTGATCAGTGATTTAAACTTACCTGCCGTTAAACGGTCATTGGCTTCATTAAAACCGAATAGCGAATTTATGCCTCTCTCTATATCCGCTCTGGCCCGCTCTCGGGCTGATTGGCTTTATGGTATTAATCTTACCCGAGCTTATACCTTACAGGGGCAAAAAACTGGTTATAACTCGGTGTTATCAGTTGGTCGTGTGCAAACGCCCTTGCTGGGGTTAGTGGTCAGGCGTGACCAAGAGATTGCCAACTTTGTCAGTAAAGCCTTTTATCAAGTGCAAGCCCATATATCTCTCTCCAAAAGTGAAGACATCGCCTTTAAAGCGAAATGGCAACCCAGTAAAAACTGTCAGCCATATTGCGATGAAGAAGGTCGAGTTTTACTCAAAAGTTTAGCTGAGAATGTCGTTAGACGTATTAATGACCAGCCAGCAACGGTTACCAATATCGACAACAATGAAAAACAACAAGCGGCACCTTTACCTTTTAACCTATCACAATTACAAATTAGTGCCGCTAAACAGTTTTCAATGAATGCTAAGTTAGTACTTGATGTTTGTCAGGCTTTGTATGAAAAACACAAGTTAATCACCTACCCTCGTTCTGATTGTCGATATTTGCCTAAAGGGCAATTAAAACAAGCCGCTGGAATTATTTCTATGCTGAGTAAAAGCTCACTTCCTTGTAATAAACAGGCGCAAGGGGCTAATGAATTATTGGTGAGTAAAGCATGGAATGATAAAAAAATCACCGCTCATCATGCCATTATACCCTCCGAAAAATCACCTGAAAATATCAACTTAAATACCTTTGAAAAAAATATCTACTTATTGATTGTCCGTCAATATTTAGTACAATTTTATCCTGCTTATATTTACCAACAAACCAAAGTAACTCTATTAATTGCTGGCGGTAATTTTGTCAGTCAGGCAAAAACTGAAAAACAATTAGGTTGGCAGGTACTCTTTCCTAGAAAGAGTAAAAATAAAAGCACCGAACAATTAGAGC
>JBAHZW010000103.1:0-25612 GCA_037132835.1 Colwellia sp.
CATTGGGCAATTATGTTCTTCGTCGCTACAGCGTTCTGGAACTTGTTTGGTGCTGGTGTATTAGGTTTCTTAATCAATACGCCAATAGCGCTGTATTTTATCCAAGGTTTAAATACCACTGCCACACATGCTCATGGAGCATTTATGGGCGTTTATGGAAATCTAGGTATTGGTTTAATGTTATTCTGTCTTGCTGGCATAAGCAAAGGCGTAGGCTGGGATAATAAACTATTAAAATGGGCGTTTTGGTCAATGAACATAGGCTTAATGGCTATGATCCTGATGTCTTTATTACCTGTTGGACTAATACAGTTTGAAGCTTCTACTGAAGTTGCATACTGGTATGCAAGATCGACTGAAATTATTCAGGGTGACTTGGTTCGCTGGTTAGTATGGCAACGTATGTGGGGAGATATCATCTTCGGTGCAGGTAGTTTGTTCTTAGGTCTATTTGTTACTAAGTTGCTAGTCGGCGCTTACAAAAATAGAGGAACATCTGAAGAAGCAACTACGTAAGCCTTTTGTTGTTATCGTTTATGTAGTGGCGTAGGTCACTACATTGAAGTAAGCGCACTAAGCCGTGCGCTTACTAGGGGTTGTTGATCTTTCGCGGTTAAATTTTGTTCGAGCTAAAAGCATTTTATTCGCGGCGAGTCGCGTGTAGCCTAGTCATTCTACGCAAACACGACTCAACAATGAAAAAAACACTTTTAGCCGAATCTTTCGGACAGCGTTTGTTGGACATTTTTACGGCGTTATCACCTTTTTATGTGGAATAACCACATTACAAAGGCTCTGCCTTGTATAAATGCCCAACAATTCGCTGCAAAAACAATCTCGAAAGATCAACAGCCCCTAATCAAACTAAAAATAATGTATACCCGTTACCAATCAAAATTCACTCTGCAAAAGGCATTTTGATTGGTAACGGGTATAGACCACTTTTAATAAGTTGGTTCTCTTTGTACCTAGGGGAAATAGTTCAGGGTAAGGCGCTCGGTTTAAAGTGGTGGTTTGCAGTGGCATAGTTGATTTCTACAGGATGTAGATCATGAGAGCAATACAGGAATAGTGGCCGAGTAACAGCTATTCTACATCAACCAAACGTTGTGCCATTATCATGCTTCGCTTACGCATCCTGAAATTATCAGCTTGCAGAGGCTTAGGTCTTTTAGGCAAAAAAAGTAAAAATAATCACTCAAAGAATGTTTCAAGCCAAGCATTAGCTTCTTGGTGATTTAGGAAGAATTTAGCATTCTGTAATGATAAAGAGGGTGTTCTAGCTAAAATTATTTCTTTATTAAGTTCACTATTTATTACGAATGCTTTTGCTTTAAGTTGGGTATTACTTATCCATGCATTCAAAGACTCTAGCTCTTCAAACGCTTCAGGTGTACCCCCTTCCAGCTTTGTGTCATCTATTATCATGGCAAAAGGTTTATCGTTTAAAGCGGTAACGATGGATTTAATTTTTTTCGTATAATCACGTAAACTTTCAACGTTAAATGCACCAATAAAAACAGAAGTAATCACATTATCTATCCGTGATATTTCAATTTCCCCATGAGAAAGTAGCATGCTAATCCTCTCTTTATTACAGATAAAGGGTATTTGAGTCTATTGTCACAAAAGATAGACATTAACCTACTCTATCTGCCTTGGCAATAATTATACGCATAAAGTGAGTCACTACAAGGTCATTGTCAAATATTCAAAGTGCATTTATGCGGCTTGATATTAGTCATTAACGTTTATTCTATTGCAAGTTTTGTCCTGATATCGATAGTAGCCCGACTAAGAAAGTGATCAATTTCTTAGTCAGGTTGCGATAACCTCGCTCTTACCCAATGAAAGCACGCGCATTGCGGAACATACGAACCCAAGGTGAATCTTCACCCCAGCTATCAGGGTGCCATGAGTTGGCAACCGTTCTAAAGACACGTTCAGGGTGTGGCATCATGATTGTTACTCGGCCATCAGTGGTGGTTAATGAAGTGATACCGTCTACTGAACCATTAGGATTAGCTGGGTAGGTTTCAGTCACGTCACCGTAGTTATTGACATAACGCATAGATACTGTGCCAGAGTTATTGGCTGCATCAATGGCGGTATCAGAGCTAAACTCAGCATAACCTTCACCATGTGATACGGCAATGGGCATACGTGAACCAACCATACCTTTAAATAACACCGATGGACTCTGTTGAATTTCAACTAATGAGAAACGTGCTTCAAAACGTTCTGATTTATTTTGGACAAAGTGAGGCCAGTGCTGTGAACCAGGAATAATCTCTTTTAAGTTAGACAGCATTTGACAACCATTACACACACCTAAGGTGAAAGTGTCTGTCCGCTCAAAAAAGGTTTTAAACATTGTTTTTGCATGAGTATTGAATAAGATTGATTTTGCCCAACCTTCACCCGCACCCAATACATCACCGTATGAGAAACCACCACAAGCCACTAAACCGTTAAAGTCAGCTAAATTAGCACGACCTGACAAAATATCAGACATATGCACGTCAATGGCAATAAAGCCCGCTCTATCAAAAGCCGCAGCCATTTCGACATGAGAGTTAACACCTTGCTCACGTAAAATAGCAATACGTGGGTTCGTTGCTGTTCCATTAGAAGAATTAGCGGCATCTTTAATCATTAAGTCGCTCACAATATCTTCGTTGATATCAAAAGTAAGCTCGGTATTTAAACCGGGATCTTCAGTATCAAACTTAACATCATGTTCTTGTTGGGCGCATTCTGGGTTATCACGTAGCGACTGCATTTTGAATGTCGTTTGTGCCCATAACGTACGATAATAGGTACGAGAGTTTTCTAATATTACTTCACCATCTCGGCTAAAGCGGAGGGTATCTTCGTTGTTAAGTGTACCGATATCTGTGCTGTACTCTAAGATACCGTGTTCAGCTAAAACAGCATTAACCGCTTCAATATCATTGCTGCGTACTTGCATAACAGCGCCGAGTTCTTCATTAAATAAGGTTGCTATATCATCACTTACACCACTTGATAACTTGCTGATATCAATATCAACACCCGTATGACCAGCAAAGGCCATTTCAGTAACGGTAGTGAATAAACCACCGTCTGAAATATCGTGATAAGCAACAAGCTTCTCAGCGCGTACTAGTGTTTGCATTGCATTGAAGAAACCTTTTAAAACTTCAGCATCGTCAACATCAGGGGTTTCATTACCCAGTTGTTTGTAAACTTGTGCTAAACATGAACCACCTAAACGTTTTTTACCGTTAGATAAATCAATAGCGATAAGGCGTGTATCTTCATTCGAGTAGCTTTCATCTGTTCTTAATTCAGGCGTTACTGTTTTACGAATATCTTCAACAACACCAAAAGCGGTAATGATTAATGACATTGGCGAAGTAACTGACTTATCAATACCCTCTTCTTGCCACTTCGTTTTCATCGACATAGAGTCTTTGCCAACAGGGATTGTTAAGCCAAGGGCAGGGCAAAGCTCTTCACCAATGGCTTTTACTGCTTCATAAAGGCCTGCATCTTCTCCAGGATGACCTGCGGGTGACATCCAGTTAGCCGAAAGCTTGATACGGTTTAACCTCTCACCGTCAGCACCAGCAATATCAGTACCAGCAATGTTAGTTAAGGATTCAGCGACGGCTAAACGAGCAGAAGCGCCAAAGTTTAATAGCGCAACGGGTGTACGTTCACCTAAAGACATGGCTTCGCCGTGGTAAGAGTCAAGTGCTGAGGCAGTTACACCACAGTCAGCAACAGGAACCTGCCAAGGACCAACCATTTGGTCGCGATTAACCATACCCGTTACGCTTCGATCGCCAATGGTAATAAGGAAGGTTTTTTCAGCAACGGTTGGTAAACTTAAAATTCTATCTGCCGCATCACTTAAGGTCAGAGTCGTTAGATCTAATGTGTCACCAGCAGCGGTTGTGCTTTTAACGTCTTTAAATATTTTAGGGGTTTTACCGAGTAATACTTCAAGGGGTAAATCAATTGGGGTATTGAGTTTATCGTTATCGCTAAAGTGTTCATCGGTAACGGTTAATTGTAATTCTTCGGTCGCGCGACCGACAACGGCAAAGGGAGCACGTTCACGGTGACATATTTGTTTGAACGTTGCTAGGTTTTCATCTGATACCGCAATGACATAACGCTCTTGAGATTCATTGCACCAGATTTCGTGTGGCGCCATGCTGCGTTCATCATTGGGTACGTTACGTAGTTCAAATACACCACCACGACCGCCATCTGATACTAATTCAGGGAAAGCATTTGATAAACCACCCGCACCCACATCGTGAATAAAGGCGATAGGATTTTGCTCGCCTAATTGCCAACATTTATCAATAACTTCTTGGCAACGACGTTCCATTTCTGGGTTTTCACGTTGCACCGATGCAAAGTCTAAGTTTTCAGCAGATTGGCCTGATGTCATTGATGACGCTGCACCACCGCCTAAACCAATATTCATGGCTGGGCCACCTAAAGCAATGAGGTTAGCACCAACAATAATTTCGCGTTTTTGTACGTGTTCATCACGAATATTACCTAAACCACCAGCAAGCATAATTGGCTTGTGGTAACCACGCACCTCAACACCATTGAACGAGTTAACTTCTTCTTCATAGGTACGAAAATAACCTAAAATAGCTGGGCGACCAAATTCGTTGTTAAATGCTGCGCCACCTAATGGGCCTTCTAACATAATATCTAAGGCAGTAACAATACGACTTGGCTTACCAAAATCTGTTTCCCAAGGCTGGATAAATTCAGGGATACGTAAGTTTGATACTGAGAAACCCACTAAACCCGCTTTGGGTTTTGAGCCGATTCCCGTGGCACCTTCATCACGTATTTCACCACCGCTGCCTGTTGCGGCACCGGGGTAAGGTGAAATGGCCGTAGGGTGGTTATGGGTTTCAACCTTCATTAATATTTGAATATCTTCATGGTTGTAGCCATAAATATTGCTTTGTGGATCAGGGAAGAAGCGACCTCCTTTATTACCGACCATGACCGCGGCATTATCTTTATAGGCACTTAATACATAATCACTATTAAGCTCATGAGTATTACGGATCATTTTAAATAATGATTTAGGCTGTTTAACCCCATCAATAGTCCAATCGGCATTAAATATTTTATGACGACAATGTTCAGAGTTTGCTTGAGCAAACATATAAAGTTCAATGTCGTGAGGGTTACGACCTAATTTAGTGAAGTTTTCAAATAAATAATTTACTTCATCTTCCGCTAAGGCTAAACCTAATTCAATGTTTGCTTGAACTAAGGCATTTTTCCCACCGTTCTCAATGTCAATGGCGGTTAAGGTACCGGGCTCACTGCTGGCAAATAACTGACTGGCCTGAGCAAAGTCATTGAAAACACTTTCCATCATACGGTCGTGTAATAAGGTGTTTAATTGCGTTTCTTGTGCGGTGCTTAATTGTGCATCCGTTTTAACCGAAATATAATAAGCAATGCCGCGCTCTAAACGTACTACGTTAGCTAGGCCACAGTTGTGTGCTATATCAGTAGACTTAGATGACCAAGGCGAAATAGTGCCGGGTCGAGGTGTCACTAATAAAAACAAACCGCTTGGTTGATGCTCTTCAAGCGCGGGGCCGTAGGTAAGTAATTGCTGTAAAACACTCTCTTCGTCTGTGCTTAATTTTTCATTAAGTTGAGCGAAATGGGCAAATTCAGCATAAATATCCTGCACAGGCAGTTGTAACTCTTCACATTGAGCTAATAATTTTTTAACTCTAAAGTCAGAAAGTGCTGGAGCGCCACGAAAGTTTTTAATCAACATCGTCATAGGGTAATCACCAAGTTTTAGGTAAGGTTTTGATTGGCTTTTAGTTGCTAAACTTAAAGCGTAAATATTAACCGAAAATTTCGCGCGTATTATAATTGAAAATTAAGCTTTTGTTAATGGAAAAAGGTAAGTAAAAATTTAACACAAATGTTGGGTAAAAAATGCTTGGATAATAAGAGAATTCAAGCCACAATTAAGGTTATGAATAAATACAGTTGTTTTTCAATGAAACCTAAGTTTACTTATGAGTTAGTGTCTAAGTTAGTCATGATTATATTGGCTATTTTGATTTCTACATTGCTAAGTGCTTGCAATAACAAGAGTGACTCATCGAGCTTGTCTCGTGTTTTATCACGCGGTTATATCAATGTCGGTACTGTTTTTGGTCCAACGAGTTATTACAGCACCGCAGAAGGTTTTGCGGGTTTTGAATATGAATTAGCTAAAAAGTATGCCGATTCAATCAATGTTGAATTGCGTATTGTGACCAGTTATAGCCTAGATGAACTTTTTATTAAGTTAAATACGGGTGAAGTTGATGTACTTGCCGCGGGTTTGTCAATTACCGATAAAAGACAACAACGTTTTCGTTTTGCCCCAACGTATAAAGCGATTAGTCAAAAACTGGTTTTTAAGCAAGGTAATGTGAGACCAAGAGAGATTGAAGATCTTACTGGAAAATTATTGGTGATGTCAGGGTCAAGCTATGTTGAAAACCTTGAGGCGCTAAAAGTGACACACAGCACCTTAACTTGGCAAGAAAGCCCTGATTTTGATAGTGAAGAGTTATTGGCTAAAATACTTAATGGCGAAATAGATTACACCATTATTGACAGTAATAATTTAGCCATTAACCGACGATATTACCCTGAAATAAGTATAGGTTTTAGTATTAATAAACCGGAGTCATTGGCTTGGATGCTAAGTCGAAAAAGTCAAGATGATCTATTAGCAAGCTTAATTGAATTTTTTGGAACTGTGCATCACGATGGCACCTTGTTGGCGTTAGACGATAAATATTATGGCCATGTAGAACAGTTTAATTATGTAGAAACGAGAACCTTTATTAGAGCCGTTGCTAGGACCTTACCTAAATATCAAGCGCTTTTTGAAAAGTATGCTCAGGAAATAGACTGGCGATTATTAGCCGCTATTAGCTATCAAGAGTCTCACTGGAACCCCAGAGCGCGTTCGTATACAGGTGTTCGCGGTATGATGATGTTGACGTTAGTCACGGCTAAACAAATGGGCATAAAAAGCCGTTTAGATACCGAGCAAAGTATTCAAGGGGGGGCAAAATATTTTAAGCGTATGATTGCTAGAATGCCGGATAGAATACCTAGTCCAGACCGTATTTGGTTTGCGCTTGCTGCTTATAATATTGGTTTTGGACATTTAAACGATGCGAGAATTATTACTCAGCGTCAGGGGGGGGACTCGGATCGTTGGGTTGAAGTTAAGACGCGTTTACCGCTGTTACAGCAGAAAAAGTATTATAAAAACACCCGATATGGTTATGCACGTGGTGAAGAGCCTGTTAACTATGTTGAAAATATTCGTCGATACTACGATACGCTAAGCTGGTTAGACAATAAATCTCAAGAGCAAGCACTCGCCCTAGCGAATGAAGAATTACAACGTACCTTATTAATAAATGAAGAAGTTAACGAAGAAATGAATAAAAAGACTTTATTAAATGAGGTTGAGACAGGAGAGGAGTCACAAATAGCCGTCGAATTGGCGCAGTAAATGTTGGTAATCCATCGAGGGTAAAGTTTATAACAGGGTGACCATTTCTTAGCTGATTAAGTTAAGCTCTATTTTGAATGCTTTTTAAGATAATCATCCCTCACGCTTATTATCTTACTTTTATGTCATAAAACTGTCATTTTACCACGTTATAGTGATTGAAATTTTATAATCAACCTTTGGATATAATACATCATGAAGAAAGGATTTAAAAACAATCAACGTAGAAAACAGTTAAATCGTCAGCATCATAAGATGAGTGCGCGCAGACTCTCTCACTTTGCTCAATCACTGATAATAATATCGGAGCCACATCCCATTAACCTGATCACCCGATAATTATTGCCGTTTCGTCGAGATTATTCGACTCCCTATCAATAAATTGAAATTGATTGAAGCCAATCATTATTTTGTCTTCGTGTTCTAATTGCTGGCGAGCCACTTTACGTCCATTCAATTCGGTGCCATTAGTACTCTCTAGATCTTCTAAATAAGTAATCAGTTGTCCCTCAATAAAAGGGTTTGGTCCCGTTATTAATCGCGCGTGATTCGAGCTGACCGCCCCATCTTTAATTTGAATGTCATTATCTGCAGCCCGTCCTATGGATAACTTCCCCTGAGTTAGCTGCCATTTATTTAAAATTACATCTTCAACACTTAAGGCTAAGTAAGCCATAAAAACTCCTGAGTTATTAAATTTATTGGGTGCATTTGATCAAGCCTATTGTAAGGTTGTCTCTACTGTTATTTGAAAGGGCATGATTTATCATCTCATCACAGACATTGTTTTCTGCTGAGAACTGCGCTAGATAGCGGCTAATTTCTTGCTCTGTTAAATAATCATGCAAGCCATCGGTTGATAGCATAATAGTATCGCCACTCTTTATCGATATTGTTGTGGTATCAACTGATATTTTTCTTTGAACGCCAATGGCCTGAGAAAGTAAATTTTTGGTGTTCGCATTTTTGGCTACCTCGGCGCTAATCGCCCCTTTATTGACCAATTCTTGTAACATGGTGTGATCACTTGATTCTTGCATGAGTACATTGTTTTTTTGAGTGTAAGCGCGTGAATCACCAACCCAGCCAATATGACATTCATTATTATCGATAATAAGTAATACTCCCGTCGTTCCCATACCTTGATGTTCTATATTATCTTTTGCTGACTGCATAATAGCCAAATTTGCAGTATTAAGTTGCTCTATAATCCAGCTCTTCCAAGGGGGGATATGTGTCAATAACACTTTATCCAACGCTTTTTTTATATGAGCAATGAGCATGGCGCTGGCCACTTCACCGGCATTATGCCCGCCCATGCCATCTGCTACTATCATCCAAGTGATGCCTAGCTCTTCATTGGTACTATAGTGAATAGCGTCTTCATTGTTGGTTCGAATGGCCCCCTGATGACACAGGGATTTAATGTGATAATTCATATTAATTTCCTGTTGAGCTTATTAATCATCTAGTTAGCCGTGATTTTGTAATCACGCTTTAAGGCGTTGATTAAAGCTGATTTAAATTCAGCCATTGATTGATAGCGTTTTTCTATGTCTTTATGCATGGCTTTATTGGTTATACGTAGAGCACTTGCGGGTAAATCCGCATTGTGTTGGTTTATGCTAATAGGCTTTGCTTTTGTTATTTGATAGGCAACCGTAGCAATAGACTCACCTTTAAATGGCAAATGGCCAGAGAGTAGCTGATAGAAAGTTACGCCTAAACTGAAAATATCACTACGGCCATCAACCTTTAAGCCCAAAATTTGCTCTGGCGACATATAATAAGGGCTGCCCATAATAATACCCGTTCGGGTTTTACTTTGATCACTGACATAGGCAATGCCAAAGTCAGTAACGGTTACCTTGAGTAAATCATCATCGTATATAATGTTGGCGGGTTTGATATCTCGGTGCACAACATTTTTTGTGTGCGCATAGGCTAAGGCATCAGTAATTTGTATTAATAATTGATAAACCAAGGGGATGGGTAAGGTCTGTCCTACTTGGGTGAAGAGAGAGAGAGGTGCGCCGGTGAGTAGATCCATGGCGATATAGCCTAGCTTGTTTTCTTCACCCACATCATAAATAGTGACTATGTGGGCATGGCTTAATCCTCCTGCTGTTTGTGCTTCTCTGAAGAAGCGCTCTTTAGCTTCGCGGTATTGAGACGGATCTATATCATCACTTAATCGCAGTGTTTTAATCGCAACGTGACGGTTTATTTTGGGGTCTACACCTTGGTAGACAATACCCATGGCACCTCTTCCTAAAATCCCTTCTATCTGGTAGCGGCCCAGACTTTCTATTGATAAGTGATGATTAATCGTGTTTGTTTTTGTCGCTGCAGGTGTATTAATAAATAATGTTTGCGCTAAATCCTCAGTGAGTTCTGAGGTCATAGTAGCGGTTGGTGAGAAATTTTGTGGCGATTTATAATGTTGTTTCTTTTGATTTGTCGCCTTATATTTTGCAATAACACGGGCTGATGAGGTGGAACTCTTTAATTTTTCAGCTTGACGGTTTAAGGCGGTTGAAAAGAGTTTATCTTCTTGGTAATAGGCTAATGATAAGCCCCATGTGCCAAAAATAATAATGAATACAGGTAATATTTCAAGCCATTGTTGTTGAGTGAACATAAAGCATTGTAGGCTAAAAAGTAGCAAGGTATAGATCACTAGACTGATTAATTGTTGCTTTAAAGAGAGGCTCTGTATCAACCAAATTAACGCGAAACCAACCATAGCTAAAAGCCAGCAGAAAATAATGGTGAGGAAGTTCTGTGATAAATACTCTTCTTTAGTTAACTTAAGCAGTAAAGGCTTAACGAGCTCATTACTTTTCAATGCGTTATCTGTAATGATAATGACTTTATATTGAGGGTTGGGATAGGTTGTTACCTTGGCTCCGTAGTGTTGATTAATAAATTGCTCAACAGAGGAGAGTTGCTGGTTATCTAGACCATCACTTTTTAGTCGATTACTTTTAAAGTCGTCAGTGTGAAAGCCGTATTTGTTAACTTTATAAGCATTGCTCGCAATGAACACCTCACCAAAAAAACCGAGGGAGAGCTTTTCTGAATCGACTGTTTTTTTCGAGTTGCTTAAGCTGAGCTGCCATTGCTGGTTGAGGGTGAATTTATCATTAAGGCTTAATTGCTGTAATACTTCCCCCAACAGGCTGAGATAGGTTTTACCTTGGTATTGCCAAAGTAGGGGGAAACTTTGCCGTTGATTTAAGAGTAAAGGAGTAAAAATAAAGTGCGCTGAATGACTCTGTGTTGTCTTGGATTTTTCATTAAATCGAAACCAATTTAGCCCACCAGAAAATAACATCGAATAGCTAATTTCAAGCGGGTTTTCTGATGATTTTGAGTGAGAATCAATAATGATTTTATTTTTTCTTGGTCTCTGTGATAAGTGCTTATTCAATTTAGCGATAAATGCTTTTGATTGTCTTCCTAGGAGCACTATTTGACTATCGGGGTGGAATGATAATAAGCGTGTTATATCTGTTACATCATATTCATCAAATGAAGAATGCAATGTTAAAATATCCGTTTCGGCTAAGCGTTCAGTTTTATTTAAGAGGGGTTGCTCAGGTGTGATTTTTTCAAGTAACTTTAAGTTACTCTGATTGGCTGGGTTTAGCCCTCCAGTTGATATATAGCAAAAAATAGCAATCCAAAAGAGTAGAATGAGGTAAAACCAACCCGTTAGGTAAATGGGCAGTATTCGTTTGATCATGTGTGATGATAACCTTTAGCTATTTTATATTATTATTTTTATAATAGTGTTCTGTTGTTACTCTCTTATTAAACCTTAATACGCTAAGTATATCAAATTTAAGGTAATGAATTATATATACCCATTACCAATCAAGATGCAGAGTGCTTGAGCACTTTGGATGGTAACAGGTATATACCCGTTACCTTATTTATATCACTTCAGGTGATCCTACGTTTTTAAAATCTTAATGATTAAGTGTTGCTAAATTGTATGTGTTATTCTTTTAAGGCTTGTTTTAACTCCCGTTCAAGCGTTAGGAAGCTTAATTGCATGCGCTGAAAAAGTGCTTCTGTTTTAGTGTTTTCAGGAGTGCTTTTTTTTATATGTTGATTAAAGTCTTCAGTATATTTTAGTAACGATTGGGCACTTAAATTAGCCGTAATCCCCTGTATTTTATGCGCTATATCAGATTGTAACTTGTTATCTTGCCGTTTTATGCTCTTTAATAATTCGTTAAGTTGTTTGGGCATTTCTTCCAAAAACAGCTCAATAATTTTTTGTTGAATAGTTACGTTATTATTCAAGCGTTTATTAAATTTATCTCTTTGCCACACCACTAAGTTGTCCTCTTCAACACTTGATTCTTGAGCCTTAGTCTGAACATTAGAGTTGTTACTGTTCAAGCTTTCAGCGGGGTTTTGTTTTTCTTTTTGCGCCGTATTCAGCGTGGTTGTTTTACTTTCACTGAGCCAAGAAGGTTCAAAATACTGTTTTAATTTTTCTTTGATTTTTACTGGTTCAATGGGCTTACTCAAGTAACCTGTCATGCCTGAAGCTAAACACTTTTCTTTGTCTCCTTTCATTGCATTTGCAGTCATGGCAATGATAATAATAGCTTTATTTTCATCTCCCGCTTCGCCTTGACGAATAGCCTTTGTTGCTTGATAACCATCCATTTCTGGCATTTGACAGTCCATAAAGACAATGTCGTAGCACCTTGTTTTTTTAGTTTTTTGTAGTTGCTCCACCGCGTCTAGTCCGTTAACGGCAACATCAGGAACAATGTTAAATTCAGCTAGAATTTGGCGAGCTACTTCTTGATTAATATGATTATCCTCAACCAGAAGTACTTTGCATTGGCTAAAGTCATGGTCATGACGGATATTTTTTTTGTTGCTTTGCTCCGTAGGTTTTATTTCTTTCAAATCATGGTGGGTTATCAGGGGGAAGTCTTTTGATATCGCCTCATCAGCTGACAAGCATAAACTTAAGGCTTTAAATAAATCTATGGTAATGGCAGGTTTTGGAAAATAGGCTGAAAAACCGAGGCTTTTATAGTAATTAGCATCACCACGAGCCGCCATTGAGGTCATTAGCACTAGCTTTATATTTTTCAGCAGAGGGGTGTTTTTTATCTTTTTACCGACCTCTTCACCACCCATGTGAGGCATATCCATATCAAGAAAAGCCATCTTTATGTTGGTTTGTTGTTTACTTTGGCTGTTATTTTCAAGCAGCGCTAGCGCAGAGGTCCCACTGTCGGCTTCATAGACAATGGCCCCCCAATGCGCTAACTGAGCCCTTAATACCTGCCGGTTAGTTGCATTATCATCAACAATTAATATGGGAATGTTTTTAATGTTGACCTGCGGTAAGACAGTGCTTGCTTGTTCACTTTTGGCTAACTTAATATCAAATGAAAACGTCGACCCTGTACCCAATAGGCTAGATACCTTTATCTCGCCTTGCATTAAGTGGCATAATTGTTTAGAAATAGCCAAGCCAAGCCCAGTACCACCATATTTTCTGGTCGTCGAAGCATCTACTTGGGTAAATAATTGAAAGATATCGGCTACTTTATCTTGTGGTATACCTATTCCCGTATCACGAATACTACAGTGTAATGTTAACTGGTCGTTTTCTTCCGATAAATTTGCCGTAATAACAATTTCACCGTCCTCGGTAAATTTGATGGCATTACCCACTAAGTTGTTCAGGATTTGCCTAATACGTCCAGGATCTCCTTTGGCATGACTCTGCTTAATCCCTTGGTTATCCAGAATTATTTCAATGTTATTTTCTTGCCCTTTTAAGGCGATTGATTCACTAAAGTCGCCAAAGAGTTTCCTTAGATTAAAATCAATGATCTCCAAATCAAGTTTTCCTGCCTCAACTTTAGAAAAATCTAGAATATCATCTATTAAACTAAGTAAGGCTTCTGCACTTGAGTTTGCTAATTTGACTCGATGCAATTGTGCTTCACTTAATTCATCTTTCAACAGAAGGCCTAACATGCCGGTAATACCGTTCATTGGGGTACGAATCTCATGGCTCATACGGGCAAGAAATTCAGTTTTATGGCGAACGGTATCTTCGGCAAGTTCTTTAGCATCGATATGTTCTTGCTCGGCTACCTTTCGTTCGGTGATATCAAAATTGACCCCCGTAACTTGTACCGTATTACCGTGACTATCAGATTTTATCAAGGCCAATGCTTTGAGATGTCTAATGTCTCCTGAGGGGGTAATAATCCTAAATTCGTAATCAAGGTTCGTTTTATATTTAATCGATTGAGCTACGGACTCATTTATTTCTTCAATATCGTCAGGGTGAATAATTTCCCGCCATGCTTGGAGCTTGCCCGTGAAATCTTGTGGAGATGTCTCATAAATTCTATGCATCCATGTATCCCAGGTAAGTTTGTCATTGGCTAGTTCATATTGCCAAATACCAATTTTAGCGGCATCCGTGGCGAGACTTATTCGCTCGTTTACTTCCATTAAGGCATTTTGATTTTTGACTTGTGCTAATTCAAGTAGTTCTTCTTTAGAGATATCTCGAATAATACCAGTAAAAACAGTGCGATTTTTACTACTCACTTTTGATATCGATAAATGTATAGGAAAGGTTTCACCTGATTTTTTCAGTCCTCGTAGTTTTCTTCCTTTGCCCATGATCCTTGCTATCCCTGATTTTTTATAATCACTCAGGTAATCATCATGTTTTGATGCGTCATTTAAAGGCATCAAGCTTTTTATATTCAGAAGAAGTGCTTCCTCTTCACTATAGCCAAACATTTTTTGTGCGGCTTGATTGAAAGCGATAATTTCCCCTTGTTCATCAATGGTGATGAACCCTTCAGCCGCACTAGAGAAGATGGCTTTTATCTGCTCAGCGCTTTGTTTTGCAAGTAGTGCGGAATACTTTTGCTCTCGTAGTGCAAATTGCATTTGAGTAAAGAGGTTATTAAAACTTCGAGCCAGCACACCAATCTCGGTATTACTGTTAACGGGGAGGTCGCAGAGCTTATTTGATTTCTCGTAGTTTTCTAAACTAGAGGTTATTTGTTGAAGGGGGCTGGCAATTCGCCTGGCAATAAGCGTCGACAATGCCAGAGCAATAAAGGCAAAGGCACTACCGAGCAATAGACTCCGCAGTCGATAAGAAACAAGCTGTTCGTCCATTTTTATACTGTCTTTTAACAACAATAAGTTGAGTTCATGGTGTGTATCAAAACGCCTTAATGTTACCGGTTGATAGTAGCCAATATATTGATGTTCACCAATCGTAACATCGTTCAGCGTATACTGTTTTAGCTTACCTTTAATCACCTTTTTTAATTCAGGAAATTCATTTTGTATTAAGGCGTTATGTTGTAGATCAAAAGCAAATATTTTACTTTTATCAGGGTGAGAAACAAATTCACCGGCTTTATTGGTTAAGTAAAATGATAATTGCTGCAATTGATACAATTGATCTTTTTTAAGTTGGCTAATAAAGTCACCAAAATTTAAATTGATAACTATTAGCCCGAAAATATTACCGGTTTTAGCGTCGAAAACGGGCGTAGAAACTTTTAATATTGTTCGATAAGGTAATTCAAGGACGCCGCGATATTTTACGAGTTGAATTTTTGAAAAATAAACTTGCCCAAGATCTTTATCAATGGTTTCTTGAAAAAAATTACTGTCGGCTCTTTCTTGTAAGTGAGATCTTGACATTATTACTTTGCTGTTTTTGTTGCATGTATTAATTATCTCTCGGCCATTATCGGCCACACCGATAAAGCGTATTTGCGAATAAAAGGGCTTATTCATCATGAATTCACTAAAGGTATGCTCTACTCTCTTTTTCCATAACTGATTACGGTCTGCATCCGCTGCCTTAATCGATTTAAGCATTTCTTGTATGAGTAGTGTGTTACTTAAAAATAAAACATCGGCATGGGCTTGGCGATAAAATTTTTCTATGATGGGCTCTACCAAGTTACTTTCAATGGTTACTTCATTATTTTTTTGCTGAGTTAATAAGTGATCCGTTTCAAAATAGAAGAAAAAACTGATAAGAACAGCTACACCTAAGACCAGTGTAAATGCAGTAATAGGAATTTGCATGGTAATAGAATGCTTAGCATGGCCAACGTCTAAAAGCTCATTTTGCAAAGCGGGATTGTATTGATAACTTTGTGCTGGCACTGGTGTTAAGTCAGTATCATAAGCATGTTCACTGTTGTTTATACTTGTTGGTGAGCTTATTAAATCGAGAATGACACCTGTAAATATACAAAGGTAAGCGATAATTTTTAAGCTGTGGGCGATATAATAATGATTATCAAAAAGTGCTGTTGAACCAAAGGCCATATGTAGTTGGGTAAAAACCTCAGGCATAACACTCAGTAATAAACCGTATTTAGCAAAAGACGGAAATTGTTTATATAAAGTAATAACTAAACTGGCAGAAAAAATAAAGAGTCCGAGTGGCAACATATCGTACGGACGAGTTATTAAGGCATCTGTAAACATGGTTTTTGGTACATTTTCACTATTAGCGGCGATATAAATAGCAACACAGGCACTGGTGATAAAGCCAAAGCCTACCGTTAAGGCTATTGGGTAATCTTTTTGCTGATTTGTGTGTGTGAGTCTTGTTGGGAGTTGTTTACTTTTTTGATGTCTTTTCGCGTTAATCAACAGACAGATTAATACCGCTATTATTATTATAGCGGCATTAAATACCCGTGAAAACGCCCAAGTAAAAGGTATGAAATCTGCATTATCAGCTCCTGTTGAAATGATATGAGCAGAAGAAAGTGTATGAAAAGCATCAGCAGAGCCAGCACAAAAAATTGCTAAACCTATAATAGGAATAGCAATATCACCACGAACTCGATAATGCACGAGTGTCAAAAAAAAAGTAAGCAAAGCAATTATTACTGCAGACCATTCTAAGATGGCATGAAAAATAGCACCCGCAAACGCATAAGATAACTGACTCGCTTCAAACGGTTTATTAAGGGGCAGTGATATTTTGCTTAAAGAAAAATCAACGCCAAACAAATTAAGTAAGCTAGGTAAAAAACACAAAAGAATAACAACAGACAAAAAAACTTTCTTTAAGCGTGTCAAGTCGGGTAGAAAAGTCGTAGAGTTTAGTGTGGTCTTTTGTCTAAGTGGCACATAATTGTTAGAAGCATCAGCTGACATAAGGTGTTTCCGTGAGCTTATTACGGTGTAAAAAGCGTGTTAGTTATATTGTATGCATTTAAGGATTCTTATATATGCCCATTGAATTAATGAATTCAATGCTTAGCGACAATGAAGAGACTAAGCGGTAAGGCATTCCTTGCCTCTAAGCCTTTTAAATCTCGCTGAGTGGGAAGAAACTTAGTGGAATTGGTCTTACTCTCAAAACGCTGTTCAGCTCTGAGAGCGTTATTTAATCGATTTGCTATCATTTGATAGTGTTGATAAGACTATAATTTATCACAATGATTAGTTTTTTACATCAACTTTTCTATTTTTCGCCTATGTTATCATTTGCTTAGCCTGTCTTTTTTCTTTTCTTCGTCGTTTGAAAAAATCGGCAAGTAGCTGGCTGCACTCGGCTTGCATTGTCTTTGGGCTTACCATTATTTGGTGGTTTAATTGTTCATTATTAACAAGGTTAAAAACACTGCCAGCGGCACCTGTTTTATGATCGTTAGCGCCATAGACCAAACGCCCTATCCGACTATGTACTAACAAACCTGCACACATAGGGCAGGGCTCCAGTGTTACATACAAGGTGCAATCTAACAGCCGGTAATTATTAAGGTACTGTCCCGCTTGTCTGATCGCATTCATTTCTGCATGACTTGAGGGATCATTATGCATGATGGATTGATTGAAGCCTTCAGCAATTATTTTTCCTTGGTGGACAACCACAGCGCCAACTGGAATTTCATCATGTTTTTCAGCCTCTTTCGCTAGTTCAAAAGCTCTTTGCATAAAGATCAGATCTTGTTTCAACTGTTCTGTACTCACGTCTTCTTTATTGGTGGGTAAAAGGGGCTTGGAATGCGCTTTATTTGGTAATGATGATGACTGATTCATAAAAATAACTCCAGCAAGTCATTTAAGTACCTTTGACCGCGGGTAGTGACTCGCCAATATTCTTCATTATCTATAACGTTAATCGCCATTAATTTTTTATTTTGAGCCATTTTAAGTTTTGATAACACTGAGTTGATACTAAGCCCAGTACTTTCTTGAAATTGTGTAACACTGAATGCTTGATGCAACCTTAGTTGGTTCATCATAAATTCAAAAGGGCGATCAGCGTCAGTGACCTCTAATAATTGATCGAGAAAATCTCTTTCTTCCTCTAAGTAGCCTTTTGGGTGTTTTACTTTAACCGTACGGCTAATTTTATTTGTCTGGCTATCTGATATCTTTCCGTGTGCACCACAGCCAATACCGAGATAATCACCATATTGCCAGTAATTTAAATTATGCTGACATTGATAGCCTGCTTTAGCATAAGCTGAAATTTCATATTGCTGATAACCGGCTTTATTGAGTAATTCTATGCCTTTATCTTGTATTTCCCATAAAACATCATCAACGGGTAATTTAGGTGGTTTAGAGTGGAAAATAGTATTTGGCTCAATCGTTAGCTGATACCAAGATATATGGTGAGGGTTTAAGCTAATTGCCATTTTTAAATCATCGAGGGCATTATCGAGTGATTGGTTAGGTAAGCCATGCATTAGATCTAAATTAAAACTGCTTACGCCACTTTTAGTGGCCAATTTTGCCGCTATTTTGGCTTGGTTACTATCATGAATTCGGCCAAGCTTTATTAGTTTATCTGAAGCAAAGCTTTGTACGCCTATTGAGAGTCTACTAACGCCAGCGTTGAAAAAGCCAGTGAATTTATCTGCTTCAACCGTGCCGGGGTTTGCTTCTAACGTGATCTCTATATCGGCTGAGTGCTCAAAGCGACTAAGTACTTGTTTTAGTAAGTGCTCAATAGATGTGGCAGAGAATAAGCTTGGTGTACCACCACCAATAAAAATTGAATGTAACGGGCGGTCTATTAGCTTAAAACGTTCAATGTCAGCATCTAGGTCAGCAATTAAAGCGGTTACGTAGGCTTGTTCAGGAATAGGCTCTCTAACCGCATGAGAGTTAAAGTCGCAGTAAGGGCACTTCTCTACACACCATGGAATATGAATATAAAGTGACAGCGGTGGTGTTTTTAGCATGGTTTTGACTCTATATGATGACGCTGAATAGCGTTTTTCTGTTTGTAACTTTGTTGGTGAATCTTTCTTTCATGCCGCAGTTCATATCGTAGTTAAGGTGAGTGCTTTAACTAATTTGGCTAAGGCTTGACCACGGTGACTTAAACTGTTTTTTAACGCTCGCGGTAACTGTGCCGACGACATTTGTAAATCATTTTGCCAAAATACAGGATCATAACCAAACCCCTGTTCACCTTGTTTACTCCTCGAAATAGAGCCTTCCCAGACACCATGGCAGATAAGTGGTGTAGGATCATTTTCATGCTTCATATACACTAAGACACAGTGAAAACGTGCTGTGCGTAATTCATCAGGGGTATTAACCAGTGCAGCGAGCAACTTATTGGTATTATCATCGTCTGTTATATCTCCTTGGGTTATATCTTCTGCATAGCGAGCAGAATAGACCCCAGGAGCACCATTTAAAGCATCTACCTCAAGACCTGAGTCATCGGCAATGGCGGGTAAGCCCGTGATTTTTGCCGCGTGACGGGCTTTGATAATGGCATTTTCTACAAAGGTAGTACCCGTTTCTGCTACGTCAGGTACGTTAAATTCATTTTGCGGTATTATTTCTATCGATTGCTCAGCCAGTAAATGTGTTAATTCATTAACTTTGCCTGGATTTCCTGTGGCTAATACAATTTTTGACATGGTGACTACCTGTGACTATTTCATCTTAATAAGGAGGGAGGATAATGGCGCTATTCTACCTTAGATAGTCACAGTAGTTCTATTCATTTCCTGCTAATTAATCCATTTTTTATGCAAGATCAATGTGCGAGAGGACAGCAAAAAAAAAGCGCATTTAAGCGCTTTTTTCCCATCTTGTATTCAAGTATTGATTAGTCCACATAAAATTTTTGTGAAAATTTCAGCTGGTGCTTTTCTTTACCATCATTAATCATAATATCGAAGTGCAGTGTTTCTTCATTGTGATAACTTACTTGAGCAAGGTAATATATGGCATCACCTTCTTTAACCTCTTTAAAGTCTAATACTTTCAGTTGGCCTAAGTTATTTTTAGCTTGTCCTATGAGACTAACCGTTTTAGCAGGACTCCCCTGTTTGCTATTATCTAATACTGAAATATTAATTAAAGCATTGTAACGGCTACGGGTAATACCGTAAGTCTTAGCTATTTCAGGAGTGAAAAAGGTTGAGCCTATGGCACTGTAATGTACATTCATTGTGCCGAGTTTTTTCATGTTCTCGGCATAGGCATTAGTGAGTAAAAATACACTAAAACTAAGTGCGATCAGTAATTTTATCATTGAATACTTCATGTAGTTCTCCAAAAATACAAGCGTGGGCACAGTGCTTTAATTGTTGTTTACAGTGCACCCCAGTAGGGTATTGAATTAGACAGTAATATATTAATAACATTCATTGCTAAAAAGGCGACTAACATGGATAAATCTAGCCCGCCTAAGTTGGGTATTATTTTGCGAATAGGGCGTAAAAAAGGATCGGTTAATTGGCTCAGTACCATTAAGGTTGCATTATAGCCTTGAACGACCCAACTCATCACTGCCATGACAATCATGATAATAAAGAGTAAGAACCCCGCTTGTTTTAATAGCACTAATAAACCAATATAAAAGGCCAAAACACCTAAGCTCTCACCAGAAAATGCCGCTAAAGTTACAAACTTTAAGCTTGCTACAATATAAGCGATCAATAATGTGGCTAAATCGATCCCTCCATATCCAGGGATGATGCGCCGGACTGGTACGACTAACGGATTACTTATTTTGACTATAAATTGGCTTAATGGATTATAAAAATCAGCTTTAACCCATTGCAACCATACACGAACGATTAAAATCATTAATAAGGCATCGAAGGCGAATCTAAGCAAATAAACAATTGCTTCCATTTTTTTTCCTCTACTTAATTGTAATTATATGAATAAAAAATTTATTTTGCCATTTCTTCAGCACGCGCAATGGCGGCATTCATGGCATTTTTAACTATGTCGTCTAAACCTTGCTGTTTAAAGTGCTCTATTGCCGCATGTGTCGTTCCACCTTTGGAGGTAACATTACCACGTAATGTACTGATATCATCATTGCTGTGAGCTACCATTTGTGCGGCTCCTAGTGCAGTTTGCTGTACTAACATTCGACTTTCTTCTGAGGTAAAGCCTAAGTGTTTAGCATGTTTCTCCATGGCCTCCATGAATAAGAAATAATAAGCCGGTGCAGAGCCCGCAACGGCAATAATATCATTGATTTTAGCTTCAGTGGCGAGCCAGATTATCTTACCTACGGCTGTCATCAGTTTTTCTGCGCTAGCCTTTTGCAGCGTATTAACTTCAGTGGAGGCATATAAACCACTCATACCCAAACCAAGTTGAGATGGGGTATTGGGCATAACACGAACAACCGGAGCAAGGCTGACTGGGTTTTCTTTTGATAAGGCGGATTGAATTTGTGCAACGGTTGTACCTGCGGCAACAGAAATAAATAGCTTGCCAGCAATATTGATCGCTTGGCTTATTTGAAAGCATACGTCGGTAATAAAGTGTGGCTTAACACAAAGTACTATCACGTCGGCAAACTCACTGGCTTTGATATTATCATCAGTTTGTAAAACACCAAATTCTTGCGCGAGTTGTAATCTTTTTTCTTCAGAGGGGTTAGCGACCATTATACTTTGTGGAGAAATGCCCGAGTTGACTAAACCAATGATAATCGCCCGTGCCATGTTTCCGGCACCAATAAAGCCAATTTTGTTCATAAATATTCCTAAAAGTTAATTTTTGTTTGTTCGTGTGCCAAAAATAGCCGTGCCAATTCTTACCATGGTAGAGCCATGAGCGATGGCTTGTTCTAAATCAGCAGACATACCGAGAGAGAGAGTATCAACACTGGGATACTTAGCTTTTAGCTGTTCAAATAAATGTTGCATTGCTTCATAACCGCTTTGGTCAGCACCTTTTTCAGGGACAGCCATTAAGCCACGTAAAGTGAGTTTATCACAATTGTTAACGATATCAGCGAGGATAAATACATCCTTAACTGCGACGCCAGACTTTGAATCTTCATTACTAATATTCACTTGTAAACAAATGTTTAGCGCGGTATCGTGAGGATTATTATCTTGGATATGTTGATTTAAGCGTCGTACTATTTTTTCTCTATCGACACTATGGACCCAAGTGAAATTATGGGCAATTTGTTTGGTTTTATTGGCTTGGATAGGGCCAATAAAGTGCCAATTTAATTGAGGGAGATGTGCTAGGGCCGCTATTTTTTCTACGGCTTCTTGTAGGTAATTTTCACCAAAATCGTTTTGTCCAGCTAAATGAGCTTGCTCAATAAGTGCCGCTGGCTTGGTTTTACTTACCGCGAGTAGTGAAACTGGCGATGGATCTGTTGTTAATTCTGTCAGAGGAATTAATCGATTACTTTGTTGGCAAGCTTGTTGAATTTGGGCTTTGATTTTATCAAGATTATCTTTAATGTTTATCATGTTAGATTATAGTGGATTGTTTTAACTTATCTTATGGTTAGTATAACCTATTACATTATTACCGATTAAATAATTACCGATAAAAGATAATAATATTATCTTTTATCACCTATTAAAAAGAGACTTTTATGGATATTACAGAATTACTTGCATTTAGTGTGCAGCATGGAGCATCTGATTTACATTTATCATCAGGCACACCACCCGCGATTCGTGTCGATGGTGATGTACGTAAACTCAATATACCTGCCTTTGATGCCAAAGATGTCAATGCCTTGGTCTATGACATTATGAATGATAGGCAACGTAAGGAGTATGAAGAAAATTTAGAAGTGGATTTCTCTTTCGAAGTCCCAAATTTAGCGCGCTTTAGGGTCAATGCCTTTAATCAAAATCGAGGGCCTGCTGCCGTATTTCGTACTATCCCGAGCAAAATCCTTTCACTTGATGATTTAGGTTGCCCTGAGATATTTCGTGAAATATCTAATACACCGCGAGGTTTAGTTCTTGTGACTGGCCCTACGGGATCGGGTAAATCAACCACCCTAGCAGCCATGGTGGATTATATTAACAATACTAAAAATGACCATATTTTAACCATTGAAGACCCAATAGAGTTTGTTCATGAAAGTAAAAAATGCCTTATTAACCAAAGGGAAGTTCACCGTGACACCTTAAGCTTTTCAGCCGCTTTACGTTCAGCGTTACGTGAAGATCCCGATGTAATCCTCGTTGGTGAAATGCGAGATTTAGAAACCATTAGATTAGCGATGACAGCCGCAGAAACAGGGCATTTAGTCTTTGGTACCTTACATACAACGTCTGCACCCAAAACCATTGACCGTATTATTGATGTTTTTCCTGGTGAAGAAAAATCCATGGTGCGCTCTATGTTGTCAGAGTCACTGCGCGCGGTAATATCACAAACCTTGATTAAAAAAGTGGGTGGTGGTCGTATTGCGGCTCATGAAATTATGATTGGGGTGCCGGCTATTCGAAACCTTATCCGTGAAGATAAAATTGCGCAAATGTACTCTGCGATTCAAACAGGTATGCAACATGGTATGCAAACGATGGATCAGTGCCTACAAGGTCTTGTTAACCGAGGCATGATTACTAAAGCAGATGCCATGGAAAAAGCGGTTGATAAAAATCAATTTTCAGGGTTTTAATCCGTATGTTTAACGATTTTATCACGGTAAGTATAACTAAAAGCAATAAAGGATTTTAAATGAAGCTTCATGAGTTATTAGAACGGATGGTGAAACAAGACGCCTCTGATATGTTCGTTACGGCCAAGTTGAAGGTTAGCGCAAAAATAAATGGTGAGTTACAACCGATAGACGATGTGGTCTTGACCGCTGAACAATCGTTAGGCTTAGTGCATGACGCCATGAATGAAAAGCAAAAGCGACAATTTGAGACAGAAAAAGAATGTAATTTTGCCATTGAAATTGATGATATTGGTCGTTTTCGTGTTTCTGCCTTTTGGCAACGAGATATGGCAGGTATGGTTGTTCGTCGTATTGTTACCGATATTCCTGATGTTGATGATTTAGGTTTGCCGCCTATTCTCAAAGATGTTGTCATGTCTAAACGTGGTTTGCTGCTTTTTGTTGGCGGTACGGGTACAGGTAAATCAACATCAATGGCCTCCTTGATTGGTTATCGAAATCGTAACTCTCATGGCCATATTTTAACCATTGAAGATCCCGTAGAGTTTGTGCATGAGCACGGTAAATGTATGATTACTCAACGTGAAGTAGGCTTAGACACTGTATCGTTCGATGCTGCATTGCAAAGCTCATTACGTCAAGCCCCTGATGTTATTTTAATTGGTGAAATTCGTAATCAAGAAATAATGGAACATGCGTTAAGTTTTGCCGAAACAGGTCATTTATGTATAGCAACCTTACATGCCAATAACGCCAACCAAGCGATTGATCGTATTATGCATTTAGTCCCTGCTAATCAACACGGTAAACTGTTATTTGATTTAGCGCTCAACCTACGTGGTATTATTGCTCAGCAGTTGGTGCCTACGTATGATGGTAATAGTCGAGTGGCGGTTATCGAAGTTTTATTAAACTCTCCTTATATTAGTGAACTCATCAAAAAAGGTGATATCGGTGGTATTAAAGAAGTGATGGAAAAATCAAATGAACAGGGAATGCAAACATTTGATCAGGCGTTATTTAAACATTATCAGCAAGGTACGATAACGTATGCTGATGCGCTGCATCATGCGGACTCACCAAATGATTTACGTTTAATGATTAAATTACGCAGTAATGAACAAAGTGGTGCAGGGGCTTTTTCTAACGTCACTTTGCATGGTTCAGAGTCTGATAGTTTTTAGCCAGTATGCATTAACAGTCAACGTGTTACCGCGGATAGTCATGATAAGTGACTATCCGCTTTTTTATATCGAGCTACTTTTGTACGTTAGTAGGTATAAAATAGGCTTTAGTTAATGGCTTTAGTTGCTGGCTGTTTAATATTGCCGACATAATAGTAAATCGTCCACGTTGTAGAAAATAATCTTAGTGTAGGCACTAAGTGAGTTGAAAAGGTAACCTGCTCATTAGCTTTTGCATCATCATTAGTAAAGCTTAGTTTCATGCCATCATCATGCACTCTATTACTTTCTACTAACGTCCAAGTATCACCTAAACATTGTTGAGTTATATTTTTTGCATCTTGGTAATAACTTTGAGCCGTTGTTTCATCGGGTGCCACTAAACGGCAAGAATAGGTACGTTGTTTATCCCCCCATGAAAAAATTTGGCAATGTTCACCAAAAAGTTGGTATTTAGCCCTCCAGATATTACTCATTCTACCCGATATTTTGGTGTCTTTTAATTGAGTAAATCCATCATAATAAGCACTTTTAATAAATTCTAGCTGACTGCATGCATTGGTCAAGGGCATGAGGTTTGCAGAAATTTTTGTATTTTGATTAACACAGCTTGTTAAAAGTATACTAGATAAAATAAGGGTCGATTTTATATATGTTTGCATAAAGTGAGTTCAGCCTGAAAAATTATACCAATCAATCCGTTTGGTATTATCTATAAATATTATTATGGTTGATGTTACCGCGTTTTATTTGCTTTTCCTATAGGGGTTGTTGATCTTTCGCGGTTAAATTTTGTTCGAGCTAAAAGCGTTTTATTCGCGGCGAGTCGCGTGTAGCCTAGTCATTCTACGCAAACACGACTCAACAATGAAAAAAATGCTTTTAGCCGAATCTTTCGGACAG
>JBAHZW010000094.1:0-15007 GCA_037132835.1 Colwellia sp.
GTGATACGTTTGGCTGGAAACTCATAACCACAGTTGATGATTGCGCTTCTAACCCTGTCTTTGGATTCTTTAACCGAGGTTTCGGGTAAACCCACTATATTGAATGCAGGCAAACCATTGGCAAGATGTACTTCAACGGTAACAAGGGGTGAGTCAAGACCAATCCTAGCTCGACTAAAGACACAAGATAGTGACATATAAATTCCCTTTTAATGATTCCTTTTTTCCAGTGTAGTTCAAATATTTGTAAATGGGTTTATTACTGCTTGTCGATCGCCGTATAAAAAAGCTATAATGAAGAACTTGTATAATAACGTTAGTGCTACGATACTAAGTTATTATGTAGTGAACGCTGATGATAAATAAAATAAGCGTATTAAAAATAAAATCAGCTGGCTTAAAATAAAAAACAAACAAAGAGATAAAATGCACTCAGTTAATTCAATTATAGTAAACTTTCTCGTCGTGGTGATTATAGGATCACCTAGAGGGGTTTGTTGAATTAAAGAAAAGCATTCAATCAAATAAAAAACCCTCGCTTCGCAAGAACCGAGGGTTTTATTTTAGTACTTTTTATAAAGTTGTTTATGTAAAAACAAAAAGCATCGAAAATACAGACATTAACAAGATAAGAATTGGAATCATCATGACCGAAAGTCAAACACTCTCAGGCGGCGCACTATTATTTGAAGTATTACAGCAACATGGCGTAAAGCACGTTTTTGGCTATCCGGGTGGGGCCATCATGCCAATCTATGATGCTTTATACGACAGTGATGTGAAACACTTTCTATGCCGTCACGAGCAAGGTGCAGCATTTTCTGCTGTTGGTTATGCGCGTGCCGCGGGTACCGTTGGTGTCTGTTTAGCCACTTCAGGTCCAGGTGCAACCAACTTAATCACAGGCCTTGCTGATGCATTAGCCGATTCTATTCCTGTGGTTGCCATTACCGGTCAAGTGCCTACCGCAGCAATGGGTAGTGATGCTTTTCAAGAAATTGATGTGTTTGGTTTATCCCTTGCCTGTACTAAACATTCATTCCAAGTAACAGACGTTGATGAACTTGAAAAAGTCTTACATCAAGCCTTTGAAATCGCTTTAGAAGGTCGTCAAGGACCCGTACTTGTTGATATTCCTAAAGACATACAAATGGCGGAAGTAACACATCGTCTAGATAAGTTGGCGCATTTAAAAAATACCGTAAAATTACCTCTTGCGGATATCACTAAAGCACTTGATTTATTAACTCATGCAAAAAAACCTATTTTATACGTGGGTGGTGGTGTTGGCATGGCTAACGCGGTTACCGAAGTACGTGATTTTGCCAATAAAACGGGTATGCCAAGTGTTTCTACCTTAAAAGGCTTAGGCGCAATAAGCCCTGAGAATAAAAATCACCTTGGTATGTTAGGTATGCACGGTACAAAAGCCGCAAATCTAGCAGTACAAGAAAGTGATTTGTTAGTGGTTGTCGGTGCTCGTTTTGATGACCGAGTAACCGGTAAGCTTGATGAATTTGCCCCCCATGCTAAGGTCATTCATTTTGATATTGATACCGCTGAAATTAATAAACGCCGCATAGCCGAGGCAGCCATTTTAGGTGATTTAAAAAGCAACTTACCCTTGTTAAGGTCAGAACTAAACATCTCGGCTTGGCAAGAAAAATGTTACCAACGAAAAGTTGATTTCACATGGCGATATGACCACCCAGGCGAAAACATTTATGCGCCCGCCGTGTTAAAGACGATCAGCGATCTTATGCCGACGAATACCTGTGTCACGACCGATGTTGGTCAACATCAAATGTGGGCTGCACTGCATATGAATTTTAATGACCCCACCAACTTTTTAACCAGTTGTGGTATGGGGACTATGGGCTTTGGTTTACCCGCCGCCATTGGTGCACAAATATCACGCCCCCATGATACCGTTATTGCCGTATCGGGTGATGGTTCCATTATGATGAACATACAAGAGCTCGCTACAATAAAGCGTTATAAAATACCGGTTAAAATAGTGCTCATCGATAATGCTAAACTCGGTATGGTTCGCCAATGGCAAGACCTGTTTTTTGACGGCCGACTTAGCGAAACAGACCTATCAGACAATCCTGACTTTGTCATGTTAGCCGCGGCTTTTGATATAAAAGCAAAAAAAATCACAAAGAAAAGTGAAGTAGACGCGGCCGTTAAAGAGATGTTAGATCATGATGGCGCTTACTTATTGCAAGTAAAAATTGATGCCGCAGAAAATGTTTGGCCGCTAGTACCGCCAAACACGGCAAACGATCAAATGATGGAGGGTGTTTAAAATGAATCCTACGATACTAAATAAGTATAAATTAATCATTATGGCTGATGATAGGCAAGTGGTACTAGAACGAATTTTGCAAGTCACTCGTTACCGCGGTTTTTTAATCAACGGCATGAATGCCGAAGTCAATACGGGTAATAACGTTGCCACGATTACCATGTGTATCAGTAGTGAACGTCCTATTTCTTTGTTGGTTGATCAAATTAACAAATTAATCGACATCAAGGGTGTTACCGTCAGTAAAAATGAAATAAATACTCAACAAAATAGCGCTTAAATCAAGCGCTATGTATAGTAATTAATAAAAATTAGCCCTCTAATCATTAGTAATAAATTAGTGCAATTAATGGTATTACTTTGGCCCTTAGGTCGGGGTTTTCTAATGATTAACAAGCAACAAATATTAGGAAAAGAAAATGGCAAAAGTAGGTGCAGATTTAATTTGGTTTAACGGTGAACTTATGCCGTGGAAAAACGCTACGGTTCACGTAATGAGTCACGCATTGCATTACGGCTCTTCAGTGTTTGAAGGCATTCGTGCATACGAAACACATAAAGGCACATGTATTTTCCGTTTAGAAGAGCATATTGAGCGTCTTTTTAATTCAGCAAAAATTTATCGCATGAATATTCCTTACAGCCAAGCAGAGATTATTCAAGCCTGTAAAGATTCTGTGGTAAAAAACAACTTAAAATCCGCTTACTTACGCCCGTTATTTTTCTTGGGTGATATTGGTATGGGTTTACGCCCACCTTTAGATGCTGTTGCTGATGCTATGATTGCCGCTTTTAGCTGGGAAGCATACTTAGGCGCTGAAGCCATCGAAGATGGTGTTGATGTGGGTGTTTCTAGTTGGAACCGCTTAGCACCTAATACCATGCCTACAGCAGCAAAAGCTGGCGGTAACTATTTATCATCACAGTTAATTTCAACGGAAGCTGCACGCCACGGTTATACCGAAGGCATCGCTTTAGATGTTAATAACATGGTAAGTGAAGGTGCTGGCCAAAACTTATTTTTAGTACGTAAAGGTATTATTTATACACCGCCGGGTAGCGCTTCAATTCTACAAGGTTTAACGCGTGATTCAGTTTTTGTCTTAGCAAAAGAACTCGGTTATGAAGTCCGTGAAGAAACAATCTCTCGTGAAGGTTTATACCTTGCCGATGAATTCTTTATGACGGGTACAGCCACTGAAATTGTACCGGTTAAATCAGTAGATGGTTTACCTGTAGGCACAGGTTCACGTGGCCCAATCACTAAAACCTTACAAGATGCTTTCTTTGGTATTTTTAATGGAACTACCGAAGACAAATGGGGTTGGTTAGAGCCAGTCGAATAAGTTTAAGCTAACTTGAGTTAAGTTAAGCTGAGTTAAATAAGTCAGCTTAAGCCACTCCAGAATCCCTACGCTACTATGAGCTTCTTTTAAAATCAGCTCAAAGTAGCGACTTTAAATGAAAGCAGTTTCATTTTTAAAAGTATGATCAATCTATTAATTGATCATATTTTTAAAAATAAAATTTATTTTCTTTAACTCCTTATAACTTGGATACCAAATCATGCCTAAATTAAGATCTGCAACCTCAACCCAAGGCCGTAATATGGCAGGAGCTCGTGCTCTATGGCGCGCAACGGGCATGACAGACGGCGATTTTGGCAAACCTATTATTGCCGTAGTTAATTCATTTACTCAATTTGTCCCAGGACACGTACATTTAAAAGACATGGGACAATTAGTCGCTGGCGCTATTGAAAAAGCGGGCGGTGTTGCTAAAGAGTTTAATACCATCGCTGTTGATGATGGCATTGCCATGGGTCATGCAGGCATGCTTTACAGCCTACCATCACGTGATTTAATTGCTGATTCAGTAGAATACATGATCAATGCTCATTGTGCCGATGCCATGGTTTGTATTTCTAACTGCGATAAAATCACCCCAGGTATGATGATGGCAGCTATGCGCCTTAACATTCCGGTAATCTTTGTTTCCGGTGGTCCAATGGAAGCGGGTAAAACTAAACTTTCAGATCAAATTATCAAACTTGATTTAGTCGATGCCATGCTCCAAGGCGCAGATCCTAGCGTGAGTGATGAGCAAAGCGACCAAGTTGAACGTTCAGCTTGCCCAACCTGTGGTTCATGTTCAGGCATGTTTACCGCCAATTCGATGAACTGTTTAGCCGAGGCTTTGGGCTTAGCACTACCGGGTAACGGTTCAATGCTGGCAACCCATGCCGATCGTGAACAATTATTTTTACAAGCGGGTGCACAAATTGTTGAGCTATGTGACCGTTACTATAAGCAAGATGATGAAACAGCGCTACCGCGTAATATTGCTAATAAAGCGGCCTTTGAGAATGCCATGTGTTTAGACATAGCCATGGGTGGTTCAACCAATACCGTATTGCATTTACTCGCCACCGCTCAAGAAGCTGAAATTGATTTCACCATGGAAGATATGGATAAATTATCACGCATTGTGCCGCAGTTATGTAAAGTTGCGCCATCAACGCCTGAGTATCATATGGAAGATGTGCATCGCGCTGGTGGTGTTATCGCTATCTTAGGTGAATTATCCCGTGCAAATTTACTAAAAACCGATGTGCCTAATGTTTTAGGTACCACCTTGGCCGATGTTATCGCCAAATATGATATTACGATTACCGACGATGAAGACGTTAAAAAATTCTACCGCGCTGGCCCCGCAGGTATTCGTACTACCAAAGCGTTTAGCCAAGATTGTCGTTGGGATACCTTAGATGATGACAGAGCTAATGGTTGTATTCGTAGTATTGAAAACGCCTTTTCGTTAGAAGGTGGCTTAGCGGTACTTGCTGGCAATATCGCTCCTGATGGCTGTGTGGTAAAAACCGCGGGGGTCAGTGACGATAACCTTATATTTACGGGGCCTGCTCATATTTTTGAAAGCCAAGATGATGCGGTAGCAGCCATTCTTGACAAGAAAGTGCTTGCTGGTGAAGTGGTCGTTATTCGTTATGAAGGCCCTAAAGGGGGTCCTGGCATGCAAGAAATGCTCTACCCAACCACTTACTTAAAATCGATGGGTTTAGGTAAGGCATGTGCCTTACTTACCGATGGTCGCTTCTCTGGTGGTACTTCAGGCTTATCCATTGGTCATGTCTCGCCAGAAGCTGCTGATGGCGGTCCTATCGCCTTAGTTGAACAAGGTGACATTATTCACATTGATATTCCAAATCGCTTAATTGAATTTCGTGTTAGTGATGAAATAATGGCCGAGCGTAAAGCGGCGATGCTAGCAAAAGGAAAACAAGCATGGCAGCCAAAAGATCGTGTTAGACCCATCAGCTATGCACTTAAAAACTACGCACTGTTAGCCACCAGTGCTGATAAAGGTGCGGTACGTAATCGTGCTCTTCTCGATGGCTTAGTTGATAAGTAAAGCATCTTGTTGTCATCCTCGTGGTGTATTCATCGAGGATCCAGCCCTTTAAATAATATGGATTCCCGATCAAACATTGCGGGAATGACAAATACCCGAAGTTAGGATTAACTCGATGACAGAAACACCCGCGCTACTCTCGGCACAAGCAGCAAAACAAGCCACGCAATTAGATTACTTACGCCGCATTCTGCTAGCTCCTATTTATGATCTTGTCGTTGAAACCGAGTTAACGCACCTGACAAAGTTATCGGCACGCTTGAGTAACCAAATCTATTTAAAACGTGAAGATCAGCAACCTGTTCATTCTTTTAAGCTACGCGGGGCCTACAATAAACTGAATACCTTAACGGAAGCACAATGTATTCACGGGGTTATTGCTGCCTCAGCAGGTAACCATGCACAAGGGTTAGCTTTAGCGGCCAACAAATTAGGCATCAAAGCAACCATTGTTATGCCTAAAACGACACCCGAGATTAAAGTTGATAATGTTAAACGTTTTGGCGGTGAAGTTCGCCTTATTGGCAATAGCTTTGACGAAGCACAAACCGCTGCTATCGAATACGCCCACACTGAGAACAAAACCCTGATCCACCCCTTTGATGATATCGACATTATCGTGGGTCAAGGCACTGTCGCTAAAGAGTTGCTACAACAACTTCCTAATGCTGATGTGGTTTTTATCCCTGTTGGCGGCGGTGGACTACTGGCAGGCATGTCTGTCTATCTAAAACAGCTCAGCCCAAACACAAAAATTATTGGTGTAGAAGCTGAAGATTCAGCCTGTTTAAAAGCGGCTCTTGACGCGGGCAAGCCCGTTGACCTAAAACAGGTTGGTTTATTTGCTGATGGCGTGGCCGTTAAACGTATTGGTGAGCACACCTTTGATTTAATTCAACACTATTGTGATGAAGTCATTACGGTATCAACCGATGAGATTTGTAGCTCAATAAAAGACATCTTTGAACAAACACGCGTTATTGCCGAGCCAGCTGGCGCACTTTCTTTGGCTGGCTTGCAAAAATATTGTCTGACCAGCAAAGGCGATGAATCTTTAGCGGCTATTTTGTCGGGTGCTAATATGAATTTTCATACCTTGCGTTATGTGTCAGAGCGTTGTGAATTAGGCGAAAAGAAAGAAGCTATTTTAGCCGTCACTATCCCTGAAGAAAAAGGCAGCTTTAAGCGCTTTTGTCAGGCCATTGGCAACCGTACCATTACTGAATTTAATTATCGTTACTCAGGTAAAGAGTGCGCTGAAGTTTTTGTTGGCATTCGCTTAAGTGGCAGTGAAGATGAACGTCAGCAAGTACTAAAAGAGTTAGCGAGCGCCAACTACCAAGCAACAGACTTTACCGACAATGAATTAGCCAAATTACACGTTCGCTATATGGTGGGTGGTAAAAGGCACGGTACGGATAACAAACGACACAATGAACGTCTCTTTAGTTTTGAATTTCCTGAACACCCCGGTGCATTAGAGAAGTTCTTAGCTGAAATGGGTGAACATTGGAATATTACTTTGTTTCATTACCGTAACCATGGTGCCGCTTTTGGTCAGGTGCTCGCTGGCTTTAATTTTGAAGCTAATCAACAAGATGAGTTTTTCCAACATCTTGATGCGCTTGGTTATCAGTGGCAAGAAGAAACCAAAAACCAAGCTTACCAAGCTTTTTTGAATTAAGACCAATTTCATTAAATTAGTTCCCGCTCAGCGCTTTGAAAAAAATAGAGCTTTTTGGTATATATACCCGTTACCAATCAAAGTGCAGGATTTCAGTGGGAATTAAAATGATTTTAGGCAAGGCAAATGATTTCAGCATAGTCACTCTATGGTTTAATTATTTAACGTTGGATAAAGTCATTTTAAATCCATCGAAAAAGCGCTGATTGGTATGGATATAGCCCACACTATATTAAAGGAATTCTGTGCGATTATCGACGCACTGATAAACTCACAAAAGGCGAGTTTAAACGGCCATTATATTCACCTAATGAGCAGCATGCACCCATGCCGCTTATTTATGAAGAACCCTGCCACAATTATATAACTCGTTACAAGATCAATTGCTTCCTATTTAATGAACCATTGATTAGAATAATAATCCAGTACATTTATTAAGGTTATTAACTCTTGTCTATCAAACGGATATATCAAACACAGGAAGATAAGAGGATAGTTACTGTCGCGTAGGCAAAATTAGTTGCCCAAGTAAATTTTTCAATCGTTGCCAAAATACAAGATCAATAGTTTCCTATTTAATGAACCATTGATTAGAATAATCATCCAGTATTCCTCCTAAGATCTTTAACTCTTGGATATATCAAACACTAGAAGGGGATAGTAAATGTTACTGTCGCGTATGCAAAAATTAACAGCCCAAGTAAGTTTTCCAATGATTTACAAAAGAAATAACCTTATGACCAAGTTCCGCTTTCTCTTCAGCTCGATAATATTACTTGTTAGCTTAAATTCCTACGCAGAAGAAAATAATTTAAAGACCACTGAGCTTTCCTCTGATGCTAGTGCAGCCCTTATTGCTAAGTCGACTCGTACACTGTCTGAATTAGTCAATTATTATGATACCTTTCACCCTGAAATTGGCCGGAAAGGCATGGTAGTAAGCCAAAAAAAATTAGCCAGTGAAATAGGCGCTGAAATTCTGCGTAATGGTGGGAATGCGGTTGATGCCGCAGTTGCCATGGGTTTTGCCCTTGCGGTGGTATTGCCGCGCGCAGGTAACTTAGCGGGGGGTGGCTTTATGTTAGTACACCTAGCAGAACAAAATAAAACCATCGCTATAGATTACCGCGAAACTGCACCAGCCTCAGCGTATAAAGACGTGTTTCTTGATGAAAACAACAATCCTATCCCCAACAAATCATTACAAACTTTATCAGCGTCGGGCGTACCTGGCACCGTAGCAGGTTTATATTATGCCTTGGAAAAATATGGTTCAATGTCATGGGCTGATGTGATTAAACCCGCAGAAAAAATTGCTCGCATAGGGTTTTCAATTGACGACGATATGGTGCGATTAGTCAACCGAGAAAAGTTATTATTACAGAGCGATATTGAGAGTAACAAAATATTTTTCAAAAAAAATGGTCAAGCTTACCAAGCGGGCGAAACATTTATTCAAGCTGACTTGGCAAAAACACTACGTTATTTAAGCGAACAGGGTAAAGACGGCTTTTATCAGGGTGATATCGCTAAAAAAATTGTACAAATAATGGTCTCTGGCGATGGCTTAATTACCGCAAAAGATCTCGCCGATTATCGGGTCAGAGAAGTCACTCCACTTCGCGGTACCTTCAATGGTTATGAAATATTAACCATGCCACCACCTAGCTCTGGAGGGATCCATTTGATACAAATGCTTAATATGCTAGAGGCATTGCCTTTTTCTGAGGTAAAACAAGGAAGTGCCGATATGATCCATCTGCATACCGAAATTTTCAAACGTGCCTATGCTGATCGCAGTACTTTTTTAGGCGACCCATATTTTGTACAAGTGCCAACTTCAGGGCTAACAAGTAAAGAATATGCCAAAGCATTGGCTAAAAATATAAGTTTAGACAAAATCACCCCTTCCACCTTAATTAAAGCGGGCGAGCCAGCAAAATATGAAAGCCCTGATACCACGCATTTTTCGGTGATGGACGCGATGGGAAATGTGGTCAGTAATACCTATACCTTAAACCATTATTTTGGCAGTGGCATAATCATTCCCGGTACTGGCATATTACTTAATAATACGATGGATGATTTTTCAATTAAGCCTGGTAGCCCAAATAGTTACGGCTTAATTGGTGGCAAAGCCAATGCCATAGCCGCAAATAAACGCCCCTTAAGCTCGATGACACCTACCATTGTTTTAAAAGATGGTCAGCCTTATATAGCAACAGGTACCCCCGGAGGTAGCAAGATCATCACCGCCGTTTTCCAACAACTTGTTAATGTTTTATTGTATGATATGAATATAGCTGAAGCGACTTATGCACCAAGGTTTCACCATCAGTGGTTACCCGATGTTTTGTCGTTAGAACGAAATATTCCCGCAGATACTGTTGATAAATTAAAAGCCAAAGGTTATAGCATCAAGGTATCAAGTTCATTAGGCAGCTTACAGTCCGTAATGAAACTCCATGATGTCTTTTTAGGTGCTGCGGATCCAAGAAGACCTGGGGCGGCAGCGGTCGCAGTTAATTAAATAAAAGTATCCTATTTATACTCAAATCGCTGACAAGCTCTGAGTGAGAACTCACTTAATAGCATTGGTATTACTTTGCTATCGCTTCAGATTGTAATATCATTCCATGATGCTGATTAAACCTTAGAGACAAAAATGATTATTCTGCAAAATGCTATGGAAAAAAGTAATCTATACCGAGTTGATGAATTTGGTATTAAAAACTATAACTATGGAATTCTAGCGTTAATGTCTTTTGCTCTATTTGCCGTTATTAATATAGCATTAGGCTATGTCACTTTTATGGCCGAGACGGCTGTTGTAGGTTCACCCGTAAAAAATTATGCTGATGCATTTTGGCTTATGTTAATGTCATCTACCACGATAGGCTTTGGTGATGTTTATCCCATTACCTTAGTTGGGCGCATTGCCGTTTTTGTTATGTTTATTTTAGGTGTCGGAATATTAGGTGGTGTGGGTGCTGTTTTTGCCAATAAAATATTCGGCTTTGCCGACACCAGTATTAAAAACCGAGAGCTAAGAAAACAGAATGAAGAAATATTAACTCAAAATAATAAGATTTATCAAAAGTTAGCCGCCTTAGAAATAAGACTCGCTGAATTTGATAAAAACTCGACATAATCCTTAACGCGTCTGAGGTATTACAGCGCAATGAAAATTCCAAAACGTATACAGCCTCTTGTAGAAGAAGGCTTAATAGATGAAGTGCTCAACCAATTAATGAGCGGTAAAGAAGCCACAGTGTATCGTGTTCGTTGTGGTGCAGAGATCCGCTGCGCAAAAGTGTATAAAGAATCGGCTCAGCGCAGTTTTAAAAAAGCAGCTCAATATACAGAAGGCCGAAAAAGTCGCAACAGTAGACGTTCAAGAGCCATGGAAAAAGGCTCAAAGTACGGTAAAAATCAACAAGAACAAGCGTGGCAAAATGCTGAAGTGGATGCCTTATATAAACTTGCCGAACATGGTGTACGCGTACCCCAGCCCCTTGGCTGTTTTGATGGTGTCTTATTAATGGAGCTAATCACCGACGAGCAAGGTGATGTTGCACCACGACTGAATGATGTTGTTTTATCTGCTGAACAAGCGCTGGAAGATCATGCCTTAATGATGATTTATATCATGCGCATGTTATGTGCAGGCATCGTACATGGTGACTTATCAGAATTTAATGTACTCGTTGATGCCTACGGCCCCGTTATTATTGATTTACCGCAAGCGGTTGATGCCTCGGCTAATAATAATGCCAAAAGTATGTTACTGCGCGATGTTAACAATATCACTAGCTATTATGCACAATTTGCCCCTAATTTAGCACTAACAAAGTTTGGTGAAGAAATGTGGGCATTGTATGAAGTGGGCGATTTAAGTGATACCAGTAAATTGACAGGACAATTCGCCGAAGATACTCAGAGTGCTAATGTTGAAACGGTACTCGCTGAAATTCAAGCCGCCTTCGAACAAGAACAAGACCGACTCGCCTACTTAAAAGAGGCGGCCGAGCAGTAACCGTTACCTTAAGGCTCTGCACTGCGCTCTATTGACTTTAATGCTTAATATAACGCCAAACTATAAAAAAGCCACTTATTGCTGTTGGCAGTAAATGGCTTTTTTAGTGATCATCGTCAATTAAACTCGCTTATTTACTCGCTTGCTTGGCTTTTTTATCATTTTTTTCTTGGCGACGTTCTGCAATGATATTTTGAATATCACCACCAATATGGCTTTCGCCACGCGCTTCCGCTAATGTGATTTGACGCTGACGTTCGGCGTAACGATTACGTTGCTCTTCAGTTATTTTATCATGACAGCGATGGCAACTTACACCTTTAACATAATGTACACTTTGCTTTTCATCTTCGGTTAAGGGAAAGCGACAAGCAAAACATTGGTCGTATTTACCTTGCTCTAACGCATGGTTAACGGCTACTCTACCATCAAAAACAAAGCATTCACCTTGCCAGAGTGTTTCAGTACTTGGCACTTCTTCAAGATACTTTAATATACCCCCTTCAAGATGATAAACCTCTTCAAAGCCACGCTCTTTAAGATAAGCGGTAGATTTTTCACAACGAATGCCACCCGTACAATACATCGCGACTTTTTTATGTTTATTTTTGTCGAGGTTATTCTTTACATAATCAGGAAATTCACGAAATGTTTCAGTGTTAGGATTAACCGCATTTTTAAAAGTACCGATTTCAATTTCATAATCATTACGGGTATCAACCAATAAGACTTCTGGATCTGAAATTAAGGCATTCCAATCTTTTGGCTTCACGTAAGTACCCACCACTTGGTTAGGATCTATACCTTCGACCCCCATGGTGACAATTTCTTTTTTCAATTTCACTTTGGTGCGATGAAATGGGTTTTCATCGGCAAAAGATTCTTTATAGGAAATATTGTCTAAATGAGGCTGAGCGGCTATAAAGCCTAACACGGTATTAATATTCTCCTTTGAACCCGCAATAGTGCCATTGATACCTTCAACAGCTAATAACAAAGTCCCTTTGACATCAAGACTGGTCATTTTAGCTAAAAGTGGCTCTCGTAATTCAAGATATTTTTCTAAACGTACAAATTTATACAGGGCGCAAATAGTAATGCCACCCACGGGTTGAACTACAGACATATTGAACTCCATTGAACTAGCTGGAACGTAAATCCAGTGCTATAGATTAATGATTGAAATTTGATCTAGATCATATTTTAAGGCGCGCATTCTAACAGAATTATTTGTCAATGAACATATACCTGATCCACTTGAAAGTGCATAAAATCTCAATATTATGAGTAGACAGACAACCCGCAACAAATCATCATAAAAAGCAACGAGGGCTAATCAGGTAAAACAATAAGCCCAAGTTGCTCAAGTAACTCTTCTTGTTGCCAATGACAAATTTTTACTCCGCTTAAATCAATTTTTCTGGGATCCAAACCATTTAATTCTGCATAGCTGAGGTTACAATCTTGGATTTGTATTTGGCTCCAACACTCTGATGAAAATACACCCCGACTTAAATCAGAGCCCTTTAATGATGCGCCTTGTAAGTTTGCACCCACCCACTTATTTTCAGATAAATCACATTTTTCGATGCACAGTCGTTCTAAGTTAGCATAAGAAAGGTTACAAGCCGTAATATAGGCTGAGCAAAAATACATACGATTACTCACTTGATTGGCAAACGTGGCTTGTAAGAAGTTAGCCCCTTTTAAATCGCAGCCAATAAATTCAACAGCGAAACATTTTCCTCCTTTAAAATTGGCCATTGATAGTTGGCAGTTTTTAAAAGATGAGCCGCGCATATCACTGTATATAAAGCTACAGCCTGTTAAATCACCTTGCTCTATAAAGCTACAATCAACAAATTCGCTATCTTGTAAATTTGCCCTATCAAAATTGCATTGATAAAATTTACAGCCTTTAAAAGATCGCTCACTTAAGTCTTGATGAGAGAAGTCTGTTTGATTAAATATTTCATTTTCTTTGATCATAAATAGCCCTTATTTAACGAGTAAAGCGACAATAGCATTTAGCTTGACTTTTTCAATAAAAATAACACCATTAAAATCAATCACTTATGACGTGCGTAATCGGCCATATAAGGCACCAAACAAGCCCGTAGGGGTAGATGAAATTTTTTAGCCAACCTAAGTGGCAAACAAAATAATTTAACTTGAAATAGAAGCTAATAGCGTGAGAGGAAAATAATTTAACGGCTCGCGTTATCTCGATGAAAGCGAGTGATTGTGACATCGCTAACTTTCTGCACAATTCACGATTTTTTTACTTAATGCTCATACTGGTTATATAAGGGCTACCCTCTGCTCTAAGGTTCACTGGTGTGAGCGCTCTGCAAAAGTAAAAGAAATAAAAAGTTACACTATACATTCATTTAGAATATGAATGATTTGTGCTTGTACACTATCATAACCTAACAACTATTTTATGTTTTCAATGGGGTTATTTAATGGGTGATGCTTTTTCTATCGTTGATGGTGTTTTAAATTTCAGTTCTTTTTTCACCGTGACACTAGGCATTATTGTGCTATTTGTGGGGCGTCGAATTAATAGCTGTTCAAGGTTATTACAAGAATTTAGTATTCCTGAGCCTGTCACGGGAGGCATATTTTTCTCTATATTGATCAGTCTTTTATTTGTCTTTACCAATATTGAGATCCAATTTGATTTAACTACCCGCGATGTTTTACTGGTGTACTTTTTTACTACCATTGGTATTAATTCGAGCTTAAAGGATTTACGCCGTGGTGGAAAACCGCTGCTTATTTTACTGTGCATTACTATTGCTTATATGATGGTTCAGAATATTACAGGGATAACAATTGCACAGCTGTTTGGACAATCTCCAGCCGTGGGTATATTAGGTGGTAGTGTCTCTTTGATTGGTGGGCATGGTACTGCAATCGCATGGGCTCCTGGCATAGGTCGTGATTATGGTGTCAGTAATGCGATGGAAATGGGTATTGCCTGCGCAACATTTGGTCTTATTTTAGCGAGTTTAATGGGCGGGCCTATTGCCAAATATTTAATCAATCGTCATGGCTTAAAAGCGTCACAGGAAGAACAAGAGGATGCTATACAATCACAGAATTCCTTAGAAAAAGGGATCACTAGTTTTGACTTTTTAGATGCTGCTTTTGCTATTCATATTTGTGTTATTGTTGGTTTTATTCTCAATGAAGTAGTCTCTGAGATGGGCTTACAACTTCCTGTGTTTGTGACGTGTCTTTTTGCTGGCATTCTTATTACTAACTTACTTCCTAAAAAGAAACGTCTTATCACAGGTACTCTTTGGCCTACTGGTAGTCCTGCAATTGCGCTTATTGCCGATATCACTTTAGGTACCTTTCTTGCTATGTCATTAATGAGTATGCAACTATGGACCTTAGCAGATTTAGCTGGGCCAATTTTTGCTATTCTAGGGGTGCAGTTTATTATTGCTATTTTAGTGAACTTATTTATCGTCTTTCCTGCCATGGGTAAAACCTACGATGCCGCTGTGGTTTGTTCTGGTTTTGGTGGGATTTCGTT
>JBAHZW010000111.1:0-18585 GCA_037132835.1 Colwellia sp.
GGCATTGATTGAAGAGAATGGTAGCGTCATTGTCGAAATCAATAACGTAGCATATAAGCCTTTTAAACTCGCCCTTTGGGCGTTTGTTAGTACTTCGATAATCGCACAGAATTCCTTTAATATAGAATAACTATAGACAAAAAAATTCACTTTATTTTCAAAGCGCTGATAAGCTCTGAGTGGAAACTAATTTAATGGAAAGGGTATAAGTCTTAACAAAACCAAGAACCAAGAACAATTATCTGCCTTTGTTCATTGTTTTTTGCACTCACTGCCCTTATTTTAGTTACATAATCACGATTTAGAATTTAAGCCTTATTTATGCGCAATCCTAGAATTTATCAACAAAGCCAATTTTCTCTAAACGAAACAGTGACTTTATCCGATGATGCTTTTGGTCATATCATTCGTGTTTTGCGGTTAAAAGCAGGGGATACTATTACCCTTTTTAACGGTATTGAGCCTTTTCAATACACAGCAACCTTGTGTAATGTTGGTAAAAAATCTGCGCAAGCACAGATCACTACGCAAGAGGCAGTAAACAGTGAATCGCCGTTAAATATTCATTTAGGCCAAGGTATCTCCCGCGGCGATAGAATGGACTTCACTTTACAAAAGTCCGTTGAGCTAGGGGTCAATACCATAACACCATTATTTACTGAGCGTTGTGGGGTAAAACTTAATGCCGAACGCCTAGCGAAAAAACATCAACAGTGGCAAAAAATAGTTATTAGTGCCTGTGAGCAAAGTGGTCGTATCAGTGTGCCTATCGTTGCCGAGCCAATGCTTTTAGCCGATTGGTTAAGACAAGAAACACCGGCATTAAAAATAAATTTACACCCCAAAGCACAACATTCCATCATGACTTTACCCCTTGAAAATACCCATGTTAGATTATTAATAGGTCCAGAAGGTGGTTTAACTGATGAAGAAATAGCGCTAGCGAATGACAATAGCTTTCATGATGTGCTACTAGGGCCAAGGATATTACGCACTGAAACAGCAGCGTTAACTGCTATTACCGCATTGCAATGCCGTTTTGGTGATTTTAACAAGTAGAAATAAACACATAATGATTGGGCTTGATATAATAAAGCTTGGTAAAATTGAAAAAGTTCAACCCTTTCTATGCACACAAAGGAAAAACAATGACAACAGCAACACATAACACGTCGAAAGTAATTAAGCTTGGCATCGTCATGGATCCTATTTCACAAGTGAAAGTGGCGAAAGACTCGTCAATGGCGATGATGTTAGAAGCACAAAAACGTGGTTATGAACTTTATTACATGGAAATGAAAGACTTGTATCTTGAACAAGGTCAATGTCGAGCCACAACCCATAGAGTCAAAGTATTTGATGATAGTAAGCACTGGTATGAGCTATCAGCGCCTGCAGATATTGCGGTCAGTGAGCTAGATGCGGTATTAATGCGTAAAGATCCTCCCTTTGATACTGAGTTTATTTACGCCACTTATATGCTAGAACGTGCTGAAGTTGAAGGCACGTTAATTGTCAATAGGCCACAAAGTTTGCGTGACTGTAACGAAAAGTTATTCACCGCTTGGTTTAGCAAATTCACCCCTAAAACGCTGGTAACACGCAGTAGTGATAAAATACGTGAATTCCATAAAAATCAAAAAGATGTCATTATTAAACCTCTTGATGGTATGGGGGGGGCTTCCATATTTCGTATTAAAGAGAATGATGTTAATGTGGGGGTCATTATCGAAACCTTAACCAATCATGGTGAGCAATATGCCATGGTGCAAGAGTATATGCCGCAAATAGTTGACGGGGATAAACGTATCTTAATTGTGAATGGCGAGCCTATGCCATACTGTTTAGCGCGTATTCCTGCTCAAGGAGAAACCCGTGGCAACCTAGCCGCAGGGGGACGTGGTGTTGCTCAGCCATTAAGTGTTACCGATAAAGCCATTGCCGATGCCATTGCGCCTGAATTAAAAAAACGCGGCCTTTACTTTGTTGGCCTTGATGTTATTGGTGATAAAATCACTGAAATTAATGTGACTAGCCCCACCTGTATTCGTGAAATAGAAGCGGCTTATCCAATAAACATTAGCGGCAAGTTAATGGATGCCATTGAAGACAACATAAAAAAATAAGAGCTAATATTGTATGGCAAAAATACAAAAACAGGCATTCCCAGCAAACGTTGATATGCCCGTAGAAAAAAAGGGTCAGAGTGCGCGCTTATCCGTAGTATGTTTAGAGAATCAATTATTGATTGCTATGCCTGCTTTGGGTGATCCCTACTTTAATAAAAGCGTAACTTATATATGTGAGCACAATGCAGAGGGGGCGATGGGCTTAATCATCAACTTACCGATAAATATCACCTTGTCTGAGCTACTTAAGCAAATTGAAACGGATGATAGCAGTGGTAGCCACGCTAGCAACCGTAATAACAGCTTAGAGCAATTGGTTTTATCAGGAGGTCCGCTTGCTCAACAACGTGGCTTTGTGCTGCATAGTTCACAACAGGGTTGGGATAGTTCATTAGCATTAAGTGACGACATAATGATCACCACATCAAAAGATATTTTACTGGCCTTGGGCACTGACAAAGCACCTGAACAATTTATGGTTACCCTCGGTTATGCTGGCTGGGAAGCAGGTCAACTTGAGCAAGAGTTGCAAGATAATTCTTGGCTTACTATTCCGGCTGATAGCGACATTATTTTTAATACCCCAATAGAACAACGCTGGAAAAAAGCAGCGGCAAGCTTGGGCATTGACTTAGCTCATTTATCTTCAGATATAGGGCATGCTTAATAACAGCCCTTTCAACAAACTAACCCTTTACCTTATATGGCACAGTAGCAACTACACTTGTCTCAACTAGGCATACGCCAAGGAAAAATATGACCACTAAAACTACTCCACCTATTGGCCAACGCACGGTTATTGGCTTCGATTTTGGTAAGAAATATATCGGTGTTGCCGTCGGGCAAGAAATAACAGGCAGTGCCACACCACTTGGCTCAATTAAGGCGAATGATGGTATTCCCCATTGGGATAATCTAGCCAAATATTTAACCGAATGGCAGCCTGATCTTATCGTTGTAGGCTTACCCTTAAATATGGATGGTAGTGAGCAACAACTGACCTTGGATGCAAAAAAATTTGGCAATCGAATTCATGGCCGCTTTGGCATTAAAGTAAAATTTCAAGACGAACGGTTAACCACGGCTGATGCCAAAGCACAATTATTTGCTCGTGGTGGTTTTAAGAACTTAAAAAAAGATAATATTGATGCAGAGTCAGCGCGTTTGATTATCGAGAGCTTCTTTGCACAACAATACGGTTGAATTACCATCCAAGTGTAATTGACTTTTATCTTATTGAGATTAAACTGAAAAGTAGCCTGTTTATCAATTAGGTACATACTTATGACTGCTTCATTTTCACATACGCCCCCCCAGCTATTAGTCTTTTTTATCGCGTTCATAACACTCTACGGCTGTAATAATCACAAAACTGGCATTGCGTTAGGCACTTTAGAACGAGAACGCATTGCCCACACCGCAACAGTAAACGAAGTGATCACAGCATTGCCCATTAGTGCGGGTAGTCAAGTGACTAAAGGCACGGTATTAGTCAAACTTGATGATACTATTCAACAAGCACTTGTCGCTAAAGCAACGGCTGAAATGCAACAAGCCAAGGCTAATTTAGAAAAAGTACATAATGGCGTGCGAGAAGAAGAAATTGCCGCCGCCTCGGCTGAAGTTGCAGGAGCAAAAGCCGCCCTCATTAAAAGTGAAGCCAACTATAAACGAACAAAAATACTTATTAACAAACAGCTAGCCAGCCAAGCAACCTTGGATAGCACCCTTGCCTCGCGTGACGAAAATACCGCTAAACTAAAAAACGCTCAAGAAAAATTATTACAAATGATTAATGGCGCTCGTATTGAAGACTTACAAATTGCCAAGGCAATTTTAGCAACGGCTATGGCCGTATTGGATAGCGAAAAGAAAAAACTCAAGGATTTAACCATCACCGCTAAACGTGATGGTCTATTAGATAGTTTACCGTGGAACTTGGGAGAACGTGTGACCCAAGGTAGTCCTGTGGCAATAGTGTTAGCGGGTAAGGCTCCTTTTGCTCGAGTCTATGTGCCCGAGCCCTACAGAGTTAAGATAAAAATAGCCGACAAGCTAACAGTACAAGTCGATGGCTTAAAAGAGAGTATTATCGGCACAGTGCGTTGGATATCATCTGAACCTGCATATACGCCCTATTACGCCCTTAACCAAGCGGAACGTAGTAATCTTATGTATTTAGCTGAAATACAATTGCCTGATAGTGCAGCAGAGTTGCCTATGGGTATTCCTGCACAAGTACTAATGCCATAAGGGTTGCGCCATGAATAGCCCGACAACAACTAACAATATTGCTGATTTTGCCCTCAGTGCTCATAAACTTACGCGAAACTTTGGTCAATTAACCGCCGTCTCTAATTTAGACCTAACCGTTGACAAGCAAACTATTTATGGCTTTTTAGGCCCTAATGGCTCAGGAAAAACCACCGTCATTAGATTACTGACTGGGCTATTAAAACCCACCAGTGGTCAAGTGAGTGTTCTCGGTTGTCGCTTACCGCAAGAAGCCAATAAACTGCGCATGAAAATTGGCTATATGACACAAAAATTCTCACTTTATGATGATCTCACTGTGTTAGAAAACTTACAGTTTATCAGTAGAATTTACGGTTTAACGCCTAATGAGCAAAAGTCACGCTTAAATGAACTATTAAGTACTTATCAATTAAACACACAAAGTCAGCAACTAGCGGGCAGTATGAGTGGCGGCCAAAAGCAGCGACTGGCTCTGGCGGCTGCCGTAATACACAAGCCTAAATTACTCTTTTTAGATGAACCGACATCAGCCGTTGACCCACAAAATCGACGCGATTTTTGGGAGAAGTTATTCGATCTTTGCGATCAAGGCACCACCATCTTGGTCTCAACCCACTATATGGATGAAGCAGAACGATGCCATAAGTTAGCCATTTTAGAAAATGGCATCAAAAGAGCCGATGACTCCCCTGAAAACCTCATGGCAAATATGGCCGCACAAATAGTTGAAATAGGCGCAACAAATTTACGTCATATCAAAGATAAGCTCATTAAACTGCCGCAAGTTATTTCTGCTGCTCAATTAGGTAGCCACCTACGCGTATTAGTTAATAAAACAGAAAGTCAGCCACTTGCGTTATTACAACAGCAATCTTGTCTACAGCCTAGCGATACTTTGGCTATTGTCAGACCAAGCCTTGAAGATGTTTTTGTTAGTTGTACTGGGCAAAAAGTGGCTACTTCAGAAACGCTCTCGTAAAGGCTCTCTTATGAAAAGATCACCGATTAAAACATCTCTGATAAGAATATACGCCATCGTTATTAAAGAGTTATTGCAACTTAGTCGCGATAAAATGACCTTCGGTATGGTCATTATGATCCCACTGGTACAATTACTCTTATTTGCCTTTGCAATCAATACCAACATTCGAGATATTCCTGTCGGTGTGGTGGATCATAGTCAAACGGCGCTTAGCCGCATATTACAACAAACAGTTTCGGCAACGGGCATAGTGACTTTCACACACCGTTATCATTCAGTTAAAGCAGCGCAAGCCGCCATTGATAGTAATACAATACGCGCAGTCTTCATTATCCCCGCAGATGTTAGCCAGCGCTTAGTGCGTCATCCCAGTGTCGGCTTTGGTTTACCTCCGTCAAGTAAACAAGAAACTAGCCGACCCATTGCACAATGGTTGGTTGATGGCTCTGACACCGTAATAGCTGCGAGCATTAAAAGTTTACGCAACATGCCCCTTAGCGAACTTTTAGATAAACCCGCTAATCGCAATACTGCAACCTTTGAGGTCACCTTACTTTACAACCCTGAGCAACGGAGTGTTGTTAATATCGTTCCGGGACTTGTGGCGGTGATATTAACCATGACCATGATAATGTTTACCTCGGCCGCCATTGTTAGAGAGCAAGAACGAGGTAATATGGAAATGTTAATTACCACTCCTCTTGCACCGCTTGAGCTTATGGTAGGAAAAATAGTTCCTTATATTTTTATTGGTTTGATTCAGGTAACTATTATTCTGGGCTTAGGCTATTGGCTCTTTGACGTGCCTTTTAATGGTGGTTTGACTCAACTAGTATTGGCAACCTTGTTATTTATTTGTGCCAGCTTGGTACTTGGCTTAGTGATTTCAACGATTGCAAAAAGCCAATTACAATCTATGCAAATGACGGTCTTTATTTTGCTGCCTTCTATTTTATTATCGGGTTTTCTTTTCCCTTATGAGGGCATGCCACTCGCGGCACAATATATTGCCGAAGCCTTACCTGCAACTCACTTTATCCGTTTGATCAGAGGGGTAGTATTACGTGACGTTGCTGTGATTGAAATGAGTTTTGATATGCTGTGGTTAATTGCTTTTACTGGTTTGGGTTTGGTTATCGCGGCACTGCGCTTTAAAAAGACCCTAGACTAACAATTCCATTAAAAACAATAAGCAGACTAAAACCACTTCAATAGGTATGATTCAGTAGGAATTAGAAACGTCCTTAAGCACCGCGATCTCAAGCGCATCAGTGCGGTATTTTACCAGCGATTAAAAAAAGTGTCTCGATAGCAAATTTATTAGATTATTTTGATAGCGAAAAAAAATCCTTGCCCTACTTGAATAGTTCTGCAAGTTAGCATAAATTTAGCTACAAACTATTTGCTCAAAACCCAATGATTACTCTATGACTCCAATTAGCCACTTTCCGCACAAAAATAATGAAATGTTTGTTGAAGATATTGCCATTCGCGATATTGCCCAGCAAGTTAAAACGCCTTTTTATTGCTATTCAAGTACCGCAATAGAAACGAGCTTTCAAGATTACCAAAAGGCATTTAGCGATCAAAACGCTTTAGTTTGTTACGCCGTAAAAGCCAATAGTAACCAAGCCGTTCTAGCTACTTTAGCCAAACTGGGCTCTGGCGCTGACGTAGTTTCTATGGGTGAAATTCGTCGTGCGATAATGGCAGGTATTCCCACAAGTAAAATTGTTTATTCGGGGGTTGCTAAAACAGCAGAAGAGATCAACTACGCTTTATCTTTAGGTATATTACAATTCAATGTTGAATCAGAGCCAGAATTAGCCTTAATTTCAAAAATAGCGACTTCACTGAACAAAATAGCCGCCATTGCCTTTCGTATTAACCCCAATGTTTGCGCGCAAACCCATGAAAAAATTTCCACGGGCAAAGCAGAAAACAAATTTGGTGTACCCCTTTCAAAGGCAAGACTTGCCTACCAGAAAGCCGCGTTACTACCCGGTATAAAAGTGCAAGGGGTTGATGTACATATTGGCTCTCAATTAACCAGTTTGCTCCCTTTTGAAGAAGCCTACCGGCATATTGCCCAACTCGTTACTGATTTGAGAGTTGATGGCCATGACATTAGCGTGATTGATGTTGGTGGTGGTTTAGGTATTACTTATGACGATGAAGTTATTCCCACGACGCAAAGTTACGCTGAGATGGTAAAAGCACAACTGGGTCACCTCAATTGCAAAATAATTATTGAGCCTGGCAGATCATTATTAGGGAATGCGGGCATTCTCGTTTCAAGTGTTGTTTTTGTTAAAGAGGGTGAAGAACGCCAATTTTTAATTCTTGATTGCGGCATGAATGATCTAATTAGACCCAGCATGTACGATGCCTTTCATCAAATCATCGCGGTAAATAAAAAAGATGCGGCATTAAGAACCTATGACATTGTTGGCCCTGTTTGTGAAACAGGCGATACCTTTGCCAAAGCGAGACAAGTTCAAGAGTCTAATACCGGTGATTTAATTGCCATCATGAGTTGCGGCGCATATGGCTCGGTCATGTCATCCAGCTACAATACTCGTATGCTTACACCAGAAATTATGGTTAAGGGCAATAATTTTTCTATCATTAGATCGCGTCCAAGTTACCAAGAAATAATTCAACAAGATTCACTACCAAGTTGGTTGTAAAATCAATCTTCATAAAAAAGTGTTCTAAGTGAACACTTCGTTATACAGCGTGGCATTATGTTGAACATGTATAATTTCATTAAAGTTTTTACGTTTACAATTCGTTTACAAGTTGGCTGTTTAACCAAAATTTGTTAGTATAGGTCTATTTAAGATACCGAAACTTCAATTATAAACATCTCTATTAAGGACGATTATGAAATCTAGAATAGCTATTTCAGCGCTTGTATTATTACCTCTGTCAGCTCAATATGCCATGGCTGAAGAAACAACGGGGGAAGAAACATCTGCATTCACAGTTTCTGCTGAATTAGGGTTTTTATTCAAAACAGGCAACACTAAAAGTGGTGATATCAAAGCGGGTTTAAATGTTAAACATGAATCAGGTAAATGGGTAAACACATTGGCTTTTAATGCCCTTGCCAAAAAGCTTGAAACGACAGACGAAGAAACGAGTGAAGACAACTTTGAAAGTACTGATAACAAGTGGGACTTATTGGGTCAATCAAACTACTCACTAGAAGAAGGTGGTAAAAACTACCTTTACGGTAACCTTTATTATGAACAAGATAAATTCAGTAGTTTCTCTTACCAAACATCAGCTTCTGTTGGTTGGGGCCGTCACTGGTGGGAAACAGAAACCAGTTCATTATTTGCTGATATTGGCCCCGGTATAAAATATGATGTCGTGCGTGCCGATCCTCTTGCAGACCCAGTAATAATTGAAGAAAGTGAAAGTGCCGCGATCATTCAAGCACAAGCATTATACACCAAACAGATTAACGACTTTGTTGAGTTTAAACAGTACCTTGTTGCTAAACAAGCATTAGAATCTGGTAAAAATAGTGTTTACAAATCTGAAACATCGTTAACCACTAAGCTAATAGAATCATTACAGTTTAAATTTTCTTTTCGTGTTGATTATGATACTGAAGTTGAAGAAGGTTTTGAAAATACCAATACTGAAACCTCTGTCACGTTAATTTATAGCTTCTAAAAAGATAAAGCCTATCTATTGGTTAAGCAATAGATAGGCTTTTTATCATTAGATTAGCGGTATAACCTTAGAATTGATTAGATGTATTTTTCTCACCACCGGCTTTGAGAGCATTTTCGCCCGCAAAATACTCTTTGTGATCATCACCCATATCTGAGCCTGACATGTTTTGGTGCTTAACACAGGCGATACCTTGACGAATTTCTTTACGCTGTACACCTTCAACATAACCAAGCATTGCGGCATCACCAAAGTACTGCTTCGCTAAATTATCCACAGACAAGGCAGTGGTGTGATAAGTAGGAAGCGTAATTAAGTGATGGAATATGCCAGCGTCACGTGAAGTATCGGCTTGGAAACTACGGATCTTATCATCAGCTTTTGCCGACAATTCAGTGTCATCATAAATCTCACTCATTAAATCTTCGCGAACATAACGAGAGACATCGTCACCAGCTTCCACCATGGCATCAAATACTTGCTGACGAAAGTTTAGCGTCCAGTTAAATGAAGGACTGTTGTTGTAAACAAGCTTAGCATTGGGAATTTCTTTACGAACAGCATTCATCATTGCGGTAATATCAGCAACATTTGGCGTTGCCGTTTCGATCCAAAGAAGATCGGCACCCGCTTTAATCGCTTCAATACTGTCAAAAACACAGCGTTCTTCACCTGTACCTTGACGGAATTGGTATAAACCAGAAGGTAAGCGCTTAGGACGAACTAACTTACCGTCACGGTTGAAGCATACATCACCTTCAGCCATGTCGGCTACGTCAATCTCTTCAACATCTAAGAACGAATTATATTGATCGCCTTGATCACCTGGGGTCTTCACAACGGCAATTTCTTTAGTAAGACCTGCACCTTCAGAGTCAGTACGTGAAACGATAATGCCGTTGTCGATACCTAACTCAAGAAAAGCATGGCGCAATGCACGAATTTTTGCGTGAAAATCAGCGTGAGGAACGGTTACTTTACCGTCTTGGTGACCACATTGCTTTTCATCAGCCACTTGGTTTTCAATTTGAAGTGCACATGCACCTGCCTCAATCATTTGCTTAGCCATAAGATAAGTCGCTTCAGCATTACCAAAGCCGGCATCAATATCGGCAATAATGGGCACAACGTGAGTAACATGATTATCTATTTCATCTTGAATACTTGCTGCTGCGGCACTATCGCCTTGCTCATTTGCTTTATCTAGCTGTCTGAATAAACCACCTAATTCTCGCGCATCCGCTTGACGTAAAAAGGTATAAAGCTCTTTAACTAATGCCGCTACCGTTGTTTTTTCATGCATAGACTGATCAGGAAGTGGACCTAGTTCGCTACGCAATGCCGCAACCATCCAACCAGAAAGGTATAAGTAACAGCGATCTGTTTTACCCGCAAAATGTTTTTTAATTGAAATCATTTTCTGTTGACCAACAAAACCGTGCCAACAACCTAGCGATTTAGTGTACTTAGTATTATCAGCATCATAAGCAGCCATATCCCTACGCATAATATCGGCAGTGTACTGAGCAATATCTAAACCCGTTTTGAACTTGTTTTGTGCTCGCATACGAGCAATAGACTCAGGGTTAATAGAATTCCAAGCGCTACCCGCTTGTTCTTTAATTGCTTTAACGGCTTCAATTGCACTTTGATAGTTAGACATATTATTCTCCAAAAGAATTGTTGTAGATTAATGAGTAAATATTCGTGATTAATCATATTGGTCATTTAACTTCTACTCAGACATTGCACCTAGGCAAGCCCAAAAGTGATCTTCATCAAGAAAACTTTCACACTGAACGACAAAAATAATACCCTACACCTAGGGTATTTTTAAAATATATAGTTACTATTTTGAGCATTCACACTGTGAATTATACCCGTTAGAGCGTTAAATTACTTAGCTAAAATTTAATCCACAGTCGACAAAAATATTGAATTAAGGGAGCCTTTAGCTTAATATTTAGCTAAATTATATTTATCAATAGAATCATCAATAATATGAATATTTCTAAAATCGATTTGAATTTACTTATTTATTTGGACGTATTATTGCGAGAGAAGAATGTTACCCGTGCCGCTAGTCAACTTAACATTACCCAACCAGCAATGAGTAATGGCTTAAAGCGACTGAGAACATTATTTAACGATCCTATTTTAGTGCGAACGTCTAACGGCATGGTACCCACAGAGCGTGCTCGAATATTGGCGCCGAGCATTCGTAAAATATTGCTTGAATTAGAAGAAGTATTACAAGGTGAAGAAGAGTTTAACGAATTTAAAAGCCAACGAGTATTTAGAATAATGGCGAGCGATTATGCCGCTTCGACCTTAATCCCTTTATTATTAAAAACCTTAAATCAACTTGCTCCTAACATTACCTTAGACATAATGACGCCAAGTGATGTTACCTTTTATGATGTAGAAGCGGGTAAAATTGATATGGCGATTAACCGCTTTGATGAATTGCCGCAGTCTTTCCACCAAAAAGCTATTTGGCGTGATTCTTTTTCATGTTTATTAAATGCAAATAGCCCTTTAGTCAATAAATTCAACTTAAATGCCTACTTAAGTGCAAAACATGTCTGGGTTTCAAAGACAGGCTTTGGCGTTGGTGTGGGCGTTGATCCTAAAGACGTACAAAAATTGGGTTGGGTTGATGCAGCACTTGCTCGTTTAGGTAAAAAGCGGGATATAAAAGTGTTTACGCGTAATTATCATGTCGCGATGCAATTGGCTTATGAAGATAACCTCATTGCCACTTTACCGACCAAAGCTGCACTTTTGCACAAAAATGACAGTAATTATACGATAATAGCACCACCTTTTGATATTCCCGAGATAGAATTAAAAATGATATGGAGCCCTCTACTCCATCACGATGCCAGCCATATTTGGTTCCGAAAATTAGTGGTTTCTGCAGCCCTAGAGTGTCAGGAGAATAGCTAAAACACGATGAAAAATGTACTTTATACTTTTTTTGCTATCAGTATTAGTTTACTCCTCGGTAAACTGACTAACAGCCTGCTACCTGGATTACCCGCTAGTTTATACGGTATGATTATTTACGCTATTTTATTACAACTAAATTTGATGAGTGCTGATAAGGTTAGCCAAGCTAACCAATGGCTTATTCGACATATGGGCGTTTGTTTTATTCCCGCAGCTATTGGGATAATTAATCATTTTCAATTAATGCAGCAACACGGTATCGCCTTTATAGGCATCATCTTTAGCTCTACTTTAATTTTACTCACCGTTATTGGTTGCCTCAGCGAACGTTTATTTGCTAAATCGCCTCCTCATAACGATGACTCATCGGCAGGAAACAGCTAGTGGTTGATGATTTTCTTATTAACTCACCTATTTGGGCTGGAATACTCATTACCTTTATCACGGTATCAACATATCAATTAGCCGCGGGGATTCAGCAAAAATGGCAATCAATTTGGTTGAACCCTATGCTGATAACTATCTTGTTATTAGTACCGCTGTTACTTCTTCTTGATATTAATTACCAAGAATATAGCCAAGCCACTTACCTGCTAAACATGATGCTCGAGCCAACTATTGTTGCTCTCGGCTTTCCACTTTATCAACAATTTAGACAAATACGCTTTCATTGGCGTGAAATTGCTTCTATCCTCGCCCTAGGCATTGTTATAGTGATCACTGTTAGCTTTATTATGGCCATGTTATTAATTAATGAACCTAAAATAGCCATCTCATTATCACTGAAATCAGTGACCACACCTATAGGTATTACTCTAACCGAACAGCTTTCTGGGGATAGCTCCATTACTGCTTTTTCTATTATGATTGCTGGACTATTTGGAGCCTTATTTGGTCCCGCTTGGCTTAACTTAATTGGGGTGAAATCAGCAAAAGCGCAGGGATTGGCGGTTGGGAGTGCTAGCCATGTTATTGGTACCGCCGTATTAGTTAGGATCAGTGCGGAACATGGCGCCTACAGCTCTGTAGCTTTGATCCTATCGGCTTTACTCACCGCACTGATCTGTCCTTGGTTAGTACCATTATTACAGCAATTTATGACTTAAACTTAGCTAAGGCTAAGGTTAAGTCAGTTAAACATAAGTCACTCCCCTCCATATCAACACTTACATTCACCTTGTGAATATTACTTATCACAAAGCACAATATTATGAATATTACATCCCACAACCATATTAACACTCAATAACATAACCTTTAATAACAGTAGCTTACCTATGCACCCTATTAATTACAATACTTCAGCATTGCTATATCTCTCTCAAAAGCACTATTGCCAACGGTGGCAATAAGCCATAGGATTAAGCTTAAAAGTTCTACCACGCTCATTTTTTACTTTTTTTGTTTAAAATGACAATAAATATGAAAGCTTTCATGCGAACTTTCTTACTCTTATAATGTTTGACAAAAAGGTGACCTAACATGGCAGCAACAATAACGATAGAAAACTTAACCGTAAGCCAATGTCTTTTTGATTTTATTGAAGATAAAGCCTTACCCGGCACCAACATTTGTTCAAAAGACTTTTGGCAAAGATTTGCCAGTATAATTCATGATCTGAGTCCAGAAAATAAGAACTTGCTCACGAAACGTGATGAGTTACAAGCCAGTATTGATGCCTACCATCAACACAATAAACCCCATGAATTTTCTCACTACAAGCAGTTTTTGAAGGATATTAATTACCTTGTGCCCCCTGTTGAAGACTTTACGATTAACACCACAAACGTTGATAAAGAATTAGCACTAATGGCAGGGCCTCAACTTGTTGTGCCTATCATGAATGCCCGCTTTGCATTAAACGCGGTCAATGCCCGCTGGGGAAGTTTGTATGACGCACTCTATGGTACCGATGCCATCGCAAGTGACGACGGTGCAGAAGCAACTAAAGCATACAATCCCCTTCGCGGTAAAAAGGTTATTGCTTTTGCTAAAAATTATTTAGACCAAGTTATCCCCCTGACGTCAGGAAGTCATAGCCAAGCCGTTAAGTACCGTTTAACTAAGCAACAATTAATAGTAAGCCTTGATAACGATCAAGAAGTCTTTTTAGCAACCCCATCAGCTTTTGTCGGTTTTACCGGCAGTATGAATAGTCCTGAATCGTTACTATTTATTCACCATGGATTACATTTAAATTTATTATTTAATAACACCAGTGTTATTGGCCAAGAAGATGCTGCAGGGTTAAGTGATGTGGTGCTCGAATCAGCGTTAACAACCATTATGGATTGTGAAGACTCTGTCGCAGCGGTTGATGGTGAAGATAAAGTATTGGCCTACCAAAATTGGTTCGGTTTAATGACCGGTCAACTTTCTGCCAAATTAACCAAGAATGGCAAAAAGATTACCCGCACGATGAATAAAGACCTCAGTGTTAAAACACTTGCTGGCGAGACAATTACCATCAAGGGTCGTAGTTTAATGTTTGTTCGCAATGTGGGTCATTTAATGACAAACAATGCCATTCTCGATGACCAAGGCAATGAAGTACCGGAGGGGATACTCGATGCAATGATCACAAGCTTAGTGGCTTTACATGACATAAAAGGAAATCATGAGTTCGGTAATAGCACCGAAGGTTCTATTTATATCGTTAAACCTAAAATGCATGGCCCTGATGAGGTCGCTTTTGCTGACACTTTATTTTCCCGAGTAGAAACCGCGTTAAACTTGCCTAAAAACACGATAAAAATGGGTATTATGGATGAAGAAAGGCGTACCAGTGTCAATTTGAAAAATTGTATCTTTGCCGCTAAAGATCGTGTGGTCTTTATCAACACGGGCTTTTTAGATAGAACTGGCGATGAGATCCATACTTCGATGATGGCAGGTGCTATGGCAAGAAAAGCCGATATAAAGCTAACACCTTGGATTACGGCCTATGAAGATAACAACGTTGATGTTGGCTTGGCTTGCGGTTTTAGCCAGAAAGCACAAATAGGTAAAGGCATGTGGCCAATTCCTGATCAAATGTTGAATATGCTGGCAACCAAAATAAACCATGTTGAAGCGGGGGCAAATACGGCTTGGGTTCCCTCTCCTACCGCGGCAACATTACATGCTTTGCATTATCACCGAGTCAATGTATTTGATTTACAGAAGCAGCTTATCAAACGTAAGCCCGCTAATATTGATGATATCTTGACTATTCCGTTGGCTGATAATACCCAATGGAGTGCAGCTGAAATCAATAACGAATTAGACAATAATTGCCAAGGAATTTTAGGTTACGTGGTTCGTTGGATAGATCACGGGGTCGGTTGTTCGAAAGTACCTGATATAAATGATGTTGGTTTGATGGAAGACCGAGCTACTTTACGTATTTCCAGTCAACATATCGCCAATTGGCTTACTCACCATATTTGTTCTACCGAACAAGTACAGGCAAGTTTGGAGAAAATGGCAACTATTGTAGACCAGCAAAATGCCAATGACAGTAGCTATAAAGCGATGAGTGATGACTTTACTACTAGCATTGCTTTTAAAGCGGCAGCAGCATTAGTGTTTTCTGGGGTAAAACAGCCCAATGGCTATACCGAGCCATTGTTGCATGCTTTTCGTCTAGAAAAAAAACATCAATTGAGTTAGCCATTAACGACAGTTAAGCGTTACGAACCCTCACAGATTAATCGCTACCTTGGCTTAGCGATTAATCTGTAATAATGAAAAATCACCTATCCGCATAAGAACCGGATCTCTTAACGAGAGTCGCTTCTAATTACAGTTGTATCATGCTCCTTCAAGTGGACGGGTATATAATGGCCGCTCATATTTCAATGCATGCCTTAACGTGCTGCCAACAACAAAAAACGTCTAAAGAAATAGTTGGCACTATTTAGCTAAGCTCGATAAAGTAGCTACCTCAAATAGAAACAGTTAATTAACGATAAAAAGGTAAAAAAGTGAGCGAAAAGTTAGATTTAAATGAAATACGCCAAGAAATAACACTTTTAGATCAAGGTTTATTAGCCTTATTCGCCAAACGACGTGCGTTAACACTGAAGGTGGCAAAAAGCAAAGTACAGCAAATTCGTCCTATTCGTGATCAACAGCGTGAGCAAGAGTTGTTAATCCGCTTAATTAAGCATGGCAAAACCCTTGGTTTAGACGCTCACTATGTCACCAGTGTCTTTCAAACGATTATTGAAGACTCCGTATTAAATCAGCAAGCATATTTACAAAGTTTAGCTAATCCTAATATTCAAGTACCAACCATCAGTGTTGCCTTTTTAGGTGATAAAGGATCCTACAGTTACCTTGCTAGTCACCGATATTTTTCCCGTCGAGCAAAAAACATTATAGAATCGGGCTGTCAAAGCTTTAAAGACATATTCCAACAAGTGGAGTCAGGCCAAGTTGATTACGGTATGCTGCCCATCGAAAATACAAGTTCAGGCAGCATTAATGAGGTCTACGACCTACTTCAGCATACCAATCTATCAATCGTTGGTGAAATAACACAGCCGATAGAACATTGCTTATTAACATCAGTAAGCGCAAGTTTAGATAAAATAAAAACAATTTATGCTCACGGGCAGCCCATAGCACAGTGTAGTAACTTCTTAGATAAGCAAAACGGCATTCGTATTGAGTATTGTGATAGTACTGCTGATGCCATGGCAAAGGTCTCTGAATTACAAGATGACACCGTCGCGGTCATCGGCAGTGAAGAAGGAGGTCAGCTTTATCATTTACATGCCGTAGAGCAATCTATCGCTAATCAAGCTGAAAACCACTCACGTTTTATTTTAGTCGCTCAAAAATCGGTTGATGTCGCTGAACAAATACCAGCGAAAACAACCATTATTTTGTCTACAAGGCAAAAAGCAGGAGCTTTAGTTGAATGTTTATTAGTACTTAAAGAAAAAGGTATTAATATGTGTAAACTTGAGTCTCGCCCAATTCAAGGGCGTCCTTGGGAAGAAATGTTTTATATTGATGTAGAAGCCAACTTAAAGAATTTCGCCTTAATAGAAGCAATAAATGATATTACAACGCATACTAATTTCATCAAAATCTTAGGTTGCTACCCTATTGAGCATATCAGCCCAACAAGTGTGCCAAGTAGTGAATTATAAAGTCTAATCAAATGGATCTCGCTGCTATTATCAACCCTTGCTATCAATGATATAGCACTAGCGAGATCTGAGTAAAAGTGTTATAAATAAGAGATATATTGTACTCATTGATCAAAAAACATGCAGCGCTCTACATCTAATATTTACAAGCAAACATCAAAGCATAAAAAAATAACAGCTAGGTATAAATCGATAGGGCTCACAGAAAAAATTAAAGGCTTCTCCTTAATTGAGCTACTGGTAACTATTGCCATCGCCGCTATAATCCTTGCCATCGCATTACCCAGTTTAGGAGGGTTCATGGCGCAAATGCGCGTTGATAACCGCATCACTGAACTACAGCGCTTGCTATTAACCACTCGAAATACCGCAATCAATACTGGAGAAAATGCAATCTTATGTATACTTCCAGCAGATCACGATGAGGACATCGCCTGCCAAGACAGTAATGATTGGACAGGTAGAATAGGCATAATTTCTTCTGTAGACAATAGTTTAATTAGAGAAAGAGAAGCGATTAAAGACAGCGATAAGTTAACTTTTGAACATGAAAGAGTTACTTATGGACCAGATGGTCAATTGATTAATGATAATACGGGCATATTTAGCTATTGCACCAATGGCTATGCAGATTACTCTCGTGGTGTAGGTATATCGCAAGCGGGCAGATCCTACCTAAGCAGTGACATTAATAATGATGGTAAGAATCAAGATAGAAATGGTAATAATATCACTTGTGATTGATTATTAGCCTTCTTAACTGAAGAAGTCGAAGCATGACTCAAAAAAGAAACAAGTAATATGTTACTTATCAAGCCCATGAAATTTTAATACTATGACGTCCAACAAGATAACGGTGTTTTATTACCCGTATCCGTGATTTTCATTTCTTTACATGCCGCATCATTCGTTTCTTGTCCGTTTTGAGCCTTTGCGGTTAATATAAACGTACTACCTGCAACCGAGGTTGAAATTTTATAAAGCGTATTTGAAGTTATATAGTTGCCATTAGTATCGACATCTACACCAAGATCAGCCATTGATATCGTATATGCTCGGCTATCAACAAACAACTGTTCTTGTAGATTGGCGAGACGAACCAATTCTCGAAGCGCTTCAGTTCGATGTGAACGAGCTAAAAATTCAGTATAAGATGGGTAAGCAACCGCAGCTAAAATACCTATAATTGCCGTCACAATCATTAACTCAATCAGTGTAAAACCTGTCGCTTTATTTAACTTAACACTCTTCTTTACTCTATTTTTTTTAAGCATATATAATCCTTGGATACCTAGATATACGTTCAAATTGTTTGTCTCTGAATACCGACAGACATAATTTTTCAGTTCAGTTGCATATGCTTAATAGATACTTTTCTATTCCGTACTCCAAAATAATCTTTGAAATAATTAGCGGAACTGGTATTAGATGCATAGCG